>DATKQS010000012.1 GCA_035532555.1 Thermoplasmata archaeon
TACCCGGAGATTTGCCCGGCCAGCTACGGACGCTTTAGGCTCAATAATAATGAGCACCACTCGGGCCGCGGGTATTACCGCGGCGGCTGGCACCCGTCTTACCCGGCCCTTACTTCTCGAGCTTTTTAGGCTCGAGAACAGCTTACACAAAAGTGTAAGCACTTGGAGTTCCCCCATCGTGGTTGCCCACATTGTGGAGGTTTCGCGCCTGCTGCGTCCCGTAGGACCTGGATTCGTGTCTCAGAATCCATCTCCGGGCGACTTCTCCCAAAGCCCGTACCCGTCTTCGGCTAGGGGGTCCGTAAAACCCCCTACGACCTGATAGGCCGCAGACCCATCCTCGAGCCCCGGAAGATTTTGGCCAGGGAGCCTTCCATCATCCCAGACCTATCGGGTATTATTCCCAGTTTCCCGGGATTATCCCCGTCTCGAGGGCAGATTGTCCGCGTGTTACTGAGCAGTGCGCCGAGGGCTTACCCCTCTCGACTCGCATGGCTTAAGCGAACTCCAATAGCGGTGCCCGCCGGCAGGATCAACCGGATTTACGCACACTGAAGTGCGTGGGAATACACATTATTCTGGCTACTTGTCGCAACTACTGATCTCTCTACTGGCGGTCGTGTCTTTGCATTAGATGAGCTATTTTTCGCGTACGATACTTGCTAATCTCCCCTGTCAGTCCCGAGAGGTCACTCCCCGTCTCCAGGGAGGGGATCTCGGGGCTCCACGCCCCATCGGGCCATCGTGTGGCGCCGCCTTGGAATGAGCTCGGATCACGGATCCCCGGCTCGCCGTGGCGACGCCGCGCTCCACGCTCCCCGAAGGGCGCGTGGTGCGGCTCCGTAAGCCACTCGGGCGTGGTATTTAACGGCCGCGATGCGCTCGGGGACGGCGGCGCTCGCCCCCTCGACTTCCCTCCGTCCGCCCCATCCGCCCGATCGACTCCGCTTCGCGCGCCCTCGTCGACCTGCTTCGGCCCGCGATGACCTTCAAGTTGATAGGTGCCACGTTCTGAGAGTTCAGGGCACTCTCCGCGAGAGACGATCCGGCGCGGAACCCGGGCCCGACCTGGTCCGGCAGGTCCGCGAGATACGACCGCATGCAGTCGAGATCGATCCGATGCGCGGTCGCCATGCTTCCCGACGGAGGGCGGGATAGATATTCCTTGTACTTACTTGGAGATCGGGCGGCAGGATCGCCGACCGGCCGCGGCTCGAGGATGGGAGCGCGCCGAGTCGGCGAGGAACGGGGCCGTTCCGAGTGCCCGGGGGATCAGCGCTTTCCCTGCGCGGGCCTGCGATGCATGGAGGGGTTAACCGGACCGGTGGCTCAGGCGCGGTCGGGTACCCCAACGATTCAGATGCGGACAGCGATGGACACCCCGGTCAACCCCGGCAAAGTGAGGAGGGTGCTCGTGGTCGGGGCCAGCGGTTTCTTGGGCCAATCGGTCGTCCGAGCCTTTTCGAGGGCGGGTTATGAGGTTCGGGGCCTCGTCCGCGATCCCGTCAAAGGGGCTTGCGTCGGTGAGGACGGAGGAACCCCGGTCGTCGGGGACGTTCTGGATGTTCGAGCGGTGCGGAATGCCGCGGCGGGCTGCTCCGGGATCATCCACCTGGCCGCCAACCCTCCCGTGGAGTGGGATTCGGCGCGAGTGCGGGTCGAGGGCACCCGGAATCTCGTGGATGCTGCGCGTCGGCAGGGAGTCGCTCGCCTCGTGATCGGCTCGGGCTACTGGGTCTACCGGGGGCAGCCGGAGCTCATTGACGAAGACTCACCGGTGGAGCCTCGCGGCGAGTCGCAGATCAATTACGACGCCGAGCGGGAAGGACTGGAGGCGAACCGGGTAGGCGGTCTCCAAGTGCTGGTGGTCCGACCCGGGATGGTGTACGGAAACGGGTCGTGGTTCCGCGGCCTGGCAGAAGCGATCCGCGCTCGCGAGTACCGGGTCGTCGGTGGAGGCACGAACCACTGGTCGTTCATCGACCGGTGGGACGTGGGAACCGCGTTCCAAGCTGTCCTCGAGTCGGGAATCGCAGGCGAAGTGTACAACGCCGTGGACGGGCATCCGGCTCCCCTTCGAGAGTTTGCCGACTTCATCGCGGCCAATCTCGAGGTACCGCCCCCGAAGACTGTGACCCTGGAAACGGCGGAACGCGAAATGGGAGAGGTCGTGGCCCGCCATCTCGCCGCCGACCGGCCCTCTTCGGCCGGCAAGCTGCGGAGACTGGGCTGGAAGCCGCGGATCGCGAGCTATCGCGACGGGGTCCCCGAGCTGCTTCGGGAGATGTTCCCCCGTAACGGCACGACTCCGTAGGGGCGATCCGTTCGAGTCCCGCACCAGACTCCTCCGCCCACCATCACGGATCGCGCATCGTCGCGGGCGACCCTTCCTCCGGCTTCACCCGACTACAGGTCCAGACTCAATCGGGTAGAACAATCGAACGTACACCCACCCCCTAAGTGCGCGTCGCAATCCCCCGGACCTGGGTCGCCCACCTGCGCCAGCGACGGCGCATCCTTTGGGGTCACCTCCAGGCCCGGGACACTTTCGGCCAGGCGCCAGGGACTTTCCGCACTTTACGCCGCCCATCACCCGGCCTGGGCGCTCCGCGTCATGCGGGAGGAAGCCTCTGGGCGTCAACTGGGATTCCGAGCTACGCTATTGCCCGTCGCGGGAGAACTCCTCGCGGCGACCGCCGCGATGTGCGACCGGGGACTCGGACGACACTCCCACGAGGTGTGGAGGCGGGTGGTCGTCTCGCCTCAGTGACCGCCCGGGATCTGCCCGTCTTCGGCCCCGGCCGGATCTACGACGGAGGGCGCTCCTCGAGCTGCCGCACGACGATGGGGACCTCGAGGAGCGACGTGATCTCGGGCGGATCGTCCCCGAACCCGGTTCCGTCCCGGTGGAGCCACACCGAGTGGAGCCCGGCCGCCGCCGCGGCCTTGGCGTCGGTGTAGGCTAGGTTTCCCACGTACAACGATTGGTCGGGGCGCACCCCCATGCGGCTCACGGCCCGGTGGAACAGCTCCGGGTTCGGTTTCGCCACCCGTTCGGTGCCCGAGGAGACGATGCACGCGAAATGATGGAGGATCCCAGCGTTCGTTAGGATCTCTCGAACGCTCTCCTCGCTGCGCGAGTTCGACACGACGCCCATCTCCCGGTGCTCGGCGGCGAGGAGCTCGAGACAGCGTCGGGCGTCGGAGAACAGACGGAGGGGCCGCGCACTCCCCTCCAGCCTCGCTCCCCAGTCGTGCACGAACTTCTCGGCGACCGGGACGCTCACTTCCCGTCCGCTCGCGCGCTCGAGGGTACGCTGCCAGAACTCGACGTGCGTGACCCGTTCGGGAGTGTCCGTCTCTCGCTCGACCTCGGCGAAGGCGTGCGCGAGGTCCTCCGGATCGAACTCGATATAGAGATGGCGCGCGAGCTCGGTCCAGCCCGCGTAGTCGCGCTCGTCGATCAGCGTGCCGCCCAGATCGAAGAGCACGGCCCGGATCGCCGTGCGGTCCACCTCCATGGGCGGGGTGGGGCCTCCGAGGGCCATCAACTTGACGGATGCCCCGGTGCCGGGGTAGATCCTTCCCGGGAACCGTGCGACTACGCCACGGAGACGCTGACGATGTCAGTGTGCCGGACCAAGATCGCGCGGGCGATCTTGAGCTGCTTGCCTTGCTTGCCAATCGCGCGGGCCTTCCAGACCGGATCGACCGTCACCGTCACGTGCCGGCCCCGCTCCTTCGGCGCGAACTCGACCTTGATCGGATGGTACGGGTAGAACACGTTGAGCGCGAGCCGGGCCGGATCGTCCGAGTACTCGACGACCACGATCTCCTTCTTGAGCATCGTCTTCAGGCGCTCGACCAGCACCCCGCCGGGCCCGATCGCCTTGCGCAGATCCTCCGGGGGGATCAGGAAGATCCGCTTGTCCTCGGCCTCGAGGCAGTCCTTGACCTGGGCGCCCGTCGCCTCCTCGAAGAGACGGATGTAGGCGATCGTCTCGTTGTCGAGCGTGATCTCCGGCATGGGGAAGGGGTTCGGCGTTTCTCGACTAACCGGTTTCGAGGGTGAGGATCGCGCTCGATCCCGGATCGAGGATCGCCATCGCGCTGATCGGGTGGGGTCGACCGCAGGCCTGGCCGAGGTCGACCGCGGTGCCTTCGTAGTGATAGATCGGAGCGGAGCCGATCTTGCGACCGGTCCGGAGCGCCTCGTCCGGGCAGCTGGTAGCTACGATCACGAGCCGGGCCTTCTTGGATTCGGCGGCGGCCCGGGTCTCGGTCACCCCGATGCGGACGGTGCCGGTCTCGAGCGCGACCTTCAGCGCGTGGGCGAGATCCATGTTCAAGCCACCTCCTCGGTCCCATGCGTCGGCGTGCCGGTCGCGGCGGCCGTTGCGGCGGGGCTGGCGGGCGGGGGCACGACTCCCGGGGGTAGCGCGGTTCGGATGGGCCGGTAGACGAGGTTCACGGCCCCGGTGCCGAGCGTGATCGGCTGGCCGACGATGATGTTCTCCGCGACGCCGCGCAACTCGTCCGTCTCACCGGTGATCGCGGCGTGCAACAGGTGCGCCGCCGTGATCTCGAAGGCGGCGCGAGCGAGCACGCTCGTCTTCTTGCCCGAGATCCCGTGGCGGCCGATCGCGCGGATGTCGCCTTCGTTGGTCATCATGTCGCTCACGAGCATCAGGTGACGCACGTCGACCCCGAGTCCCTGCTCGCCGAGCGTGCGGCTCGCTTCATGGATGAGGGCCGTCCGGGCGGCCTCGACGCCGAACACACGGTAGATCTCGAAGACCGAGTTGGTGGTCGTGCGCGCAGCGTCCACCCCGGGGATCTCGAGCACGCCGTCCAGGTTCGATCCCTCGGTGTAGATGACGTACTCGTCCTTCTCCTTGCGGATCAGCGCGCGCTTGATGCCGGTCACGCCCTTGATGCGGACCGCCTTGGCCTCCTCGCTCGCGAGGAGCAGCTTCTTGAACGGCATCTCCTCCACGGCCTCCTCCTTCTTCGTCTTCGTGGCCGTGCCGCGATCGTGGAGGTGGATCTCGAGCGAGCGCGTCTCCCCGCCACCCGAGCCGGGCCGGATCTCGAACATCCGGGAGTCGAGGTTCTCCGCGAGCGCCGCCTCGATGTCCGCCCGCTTGACGCCGCGCGTGTGCAGCAGCGAGCCCTGAGGAGAGATAACGACCTTGAGTTCCTCGACGACGGTACCGACCGACGCGACATCGGGCAACGTCGTGACCTCGATCCGGAGCGCGATCTCCTGGACCGCTTCGCGGTTCGATCGCAGCTTCGGATCGACGTAGACGGTCATCATCGGCGTGGATGGGACCCTCCGCGCGTCGACGAGCTCGATCAGACGCGGGAGTCCGAGCGTCACGTTCATCTCGGCGACTCCAGCGTAGTGGAACGTACGCAGGGTCATCTGCGTCCCCGGCTCGCCGATCGACTGCGCGGCGACGATCCCGACGGACTCGTGCGGGTCGACGAGCGCCTTGTGGAATCGCTGGGCGACCTCGCGCACGATCTTCGTGGTCTCGCTGGTCGAGAGCTTCTGGCGCAGGAGGCGCTCCTTGAGCTCGGTGACGAGCGACGGGGGGAACCGGATACCCTCCTTCCGGGCGATCTCGTCGATCTTGTGGCTGAGCGCCTCGCGTCCGCTTCCCTTCTCTTCGACCATCTTCATTCGCCTCCGAACTCGGGTCCCTCTTCGGGTGCCCCGACCTCTTCGGTCTCCTCCTCTTCCTCGGATTCCTCGAGCTGGGCCTCGGCCTGCAGATCCATCTCTTCCTCGGTGACGGGCGGCGTCCCGTCGGGGGAGTCAGGTCCGCCCTTGCCGCTCGGGCGGACCCGGCGGCCGAGCACGCGTTCGACGATCTCATCGATCGCGACCGGGCGTCCCTGGTAAGAGCGCGTCGGGTCGATGCCGTCCTCTCCGTACTCGTACTGGATGATCGTGCCGGCCGTGTTGCGGACGGTCCCGTCCGCGGCGACCTTGAGGTCCTCGAGGGCGTTGATCAAGCGGCGCTGCATGTATCCCGACCGACTCGTTCGAACGGCCGTATCGACCAGCGACTCCCGGCCTCCCATCGAGTGGAAGAAGTACTCCGTCGGGGAGAGCCCGCTCTTGTAGTTGGAGCTAACGAACCCCCGGGCATCGGCCCCGAGGTCCCCCCGCTCGAAGTGCGGGAGCGTGCGGCGCACATAGCCCCGCATCAGCCGCTCTCCTCGGACGGACTGCTGACCGACCGCGCCGGCCATCTGCGTCAGATTGAGCATCGAACCGCGGGCCCCGGACTTCGCGAGGATCACGGCGGGGTTCTCCAGCCCCAGGTATCGACCCGCGATCTCGCCCGCAGCGTCCCGCGCCTGTCCGAGCTCGCGTCGTACCATCACCTCGAGCGTCTCTTCCAGCGAGCGCCCGGGCATCTGCTCGAGCTCCCCCTTGCGGTACTGCTCGACCAGTTCGCCGACCTGGTTCCGAGCGGCCTCGAGCGACTTGCGGATCTCCTTGCGCGCGTTCTCGGGAACGTCCTCGTCATCGATACCGGTCGAGAGGCCCTTCAAGCCCATCGCGGTGATCGACAAGCGGCTCATCTCATCGAGGAACTGGCGCGCGCGCCCCATTCCGTAGTTGCGCGCGATCGCGTCCAGGACGGCTCCCTTCTCGTAGGCGATCGCCTTCTTGTCAATCGTCCCGGCCTTGAGGATCCCGTTCTCGATGATGACGGTCGAGTCGGGGTTCGACCCCGGGGTCGCTCCATCGCCCTTCGACCAGATGTTCGAACGGAACTCGAGCGTCAGATCGCTCGGGAGGGTCAGGCTGAACAGCTGCTTCCCGAGCCAGTACGGCACGCCGTTCTTGTCCTTCCCCGCAGGGGGAGGCATCGGGTAGTTGAGCTTCGAGAGCAGGTAGGTGACCTCGTTCTCGTTGAAGGACGGGTTCTGGTAGGTCAGCAAGAAGGCTGCGGTGATGTGGTCGTGCAGCATCCCGATGATCGGTCCGCCGTACCGAGGCGAGAGGATGTGCTCCTCCACCTTCATCAGGACCTTCGCTTCCGCGCGGGCCTCCTGGCTCTGGAGGACGTGCAGGTTCATCTCGTCGCCGTCGAAGTCGGCATTGTACGGCGGGCAGTCACACAGGTTGAAGCGGAACGTCTTGTGCGGCAGAATGCGGACCGTGTGGGCCATCATGCTCATCCGGTGCAGGCTCGGCTGCCGGTTGAACAGGACGATGTCGCCGTCGACCAGCTGGCGCTCAACGACGCAGCCGGGGGAGAGAAGCTCCGCGCACGCCTCAGAGTTCTTTTCCATCACCTTGATGCGTTGTCCGTCCTCGCGGATGAGGTAGTTGACCCCGCAGCGGTATCGGCCGTCCTCGGTCGGTGGGGGCGTCGGGCCGCGCTTGACGAGTTCGCGCGCGATCTCCTGGTTGTGCGCGGTGACCTCGAGCGGAACGGTGAGCCCCCGTGCGATCTCTGCGGGGACTCCGACCTCGTTGATCGACAGCAACGGGTCCGGGCTGATCACCGTGCGGGCGGAGAAGTTCACCCGCTTTCCCGAGAGGTTCGAACGGAAGCGGCCGTCCTTGCCCTTCAGGCGCTGGGCGAGGGTCTTGAGGGGACGGCCCGACCGGTGACGGGCGGGAGGGATGCCGCTCGTCTGGTTGTCGAAGTACGTGGTGATGTGGTACTGCAGGAGCTCCCACAGATCCTCGACGACCAATTGCGGCGCGCCCATGTCGCGGTTCTCGCGCAGGCGCTGGTTGATCCGCAGCACGTCCACGAGCTTGTGGGTCAGATCGTCCTCGCTACGCTCCCCGCTCTCGAGCGTGATCGATGGCCGCACCTGGACCGGCGGAACGGGAAGGACCGTGAGCACCATCCACTCCGGGCGCCCGAACTTCGGGTTCAGGCCCAGGTGTAGGACGTCCGCATCGGGGATCCGTTCGAGGCGGGCGCGGACCTCCTTCGGAGTGATCTTGTGCCCGTTCTCACGGAACGTGGTGGGCTTGTCGAGCAGGATCCGCTGCTGGATCTCGTGGCAGTGGGGGCAAGCGCGCTCCTCCTTCGGCTCGCGCGTGCGCACGACGACGCCCTCCTCGCCCTCGCCGGCGGCGCTCTCGGCGCGCGGGGAAGGGGCGCTCGGCAGGAGCCGACCGCAGGCCCGGCACGTGGATTGCAAGAGGCGCTTGATCTCCTTCGCATACCCGACGTGGATGACCGGCATGGCGAGCTCGATGATCCCGAAGTGGCCCGGGCACTCGTTGACCCGCCCCCCGCAGGTGCGGCAGCGCAGGTTCGGTTCGATCACGCCGAGATGGAGATCCATCAGACCCATCTCGATGGGGAACCCGTCGTCGTCGTAGGTGTCGGCCGTGATGATCTTCGCGCCGCTCATGCGCCGGATCTCGTCCGGTGACAGGAAGGCGAACTGGAGGCTCTTGATCCGCTTGGATAGACCCTGCGCCATCGTGGAACCTCCTACCGCATCTCCTCGAGCTCGAGCCGCATGATCACGCCGAGTCCGATCAGCTCCTCCAGGAGGAGCTTGAACGAGTAGCTCATCTCGATCGGATAGATGGACGAGGTGTTCCCGCAGCTCGGGCAGCGGAGCGAGCCCGCCCGCGCGTCGGGGATCGCGATGTGGCCGCACTCCGAGTTGCCGCAGACGTACTGGATCGTACCGTCCGACTGATCGAGCAGGCGGTCCTTGATCACCATCGCGACGCCGTGGCCGATCAGGCAGTCGCGCTCCATCTCTCCGAACCGGAGACCTCCCTGGCGGGAGCGCCCCTCGGTCGGCTGCCGGGTGAGGATCTGAACGGGCCCGCGCGAGCGCATGTGCATCTTGCCCGCGACCATGTGGTGGAGCTTCTGGTAGTAGATGACGCCCATGAAAATCTCCGCCTCAAAGCGGCGACCGGTCATGCCGTCGTAGAGGGTCTCCCGTCCGGACGGATGCAGGCCGAGCGCCTGGAGGCCCTCGCGCAACGCCTCCTCTCGCTCCCCGGAGAACGCCGTGCCGTCGATCGTGCGGCCCTCGAGCGCGCCGACCTTGCCTCCCAACATCTCGAGGACATGGGCGACCGTCATGCGCGACGGGATGGCATGCGGATTGATCAGCAGGTCCGGCGACATTCCATTCATCGTGAACGGCATGTTCTCCTGGGGGACGATGAGGCCAATGACCCCCTTCTGCCCGTGCCGGCTCGCGAACTTGTCGCCGAGCTCGGGAATGCGCTGGTTGCGGACCTTGACCTTGACGAGCTTGGAGATATTCTCTCCCTCCGTCAGGATCACGTTGTCGACCCAGCCGGACTCCCCAAAGCGGACGGTGACGCTCGTCTCGCGGCGTTTCTGAGGCGTCAGCAGGTCGGTCTTCTCCTCCAGGAAGCGCGGCGGGCTCGTCTTGCCGACGAGCACGTCGCCTTCGCTGACCTCGAGCTCGGGGAAGATGAGGCCGTCCTCGGCGAGATTGCGGTAGGCGGTGTCGACGCGTGCTCCCGTCACATCCGGCCGTGGGATCTCGAAGCGATCTTCCTGACCGCCGGGATACTTGCGTTCCTCGCCCCGGTACGTCCGGAAGAACGAGGAGCGGCCGAGCCCGCGCTCGATCGATCCCCGCGAGAAGACGAGCGCGTCCTGCATGTTGTATCCCTCGAAGGATAGGACCGCGACTACGAAATTCTGGCCGGCGGGACGCTCGGTGAAGTGCACGTAGCGCATCGTCTGCGTGCGAAGCAGCGGCGACTGCGGATAATGCAACAGATGACCCCGCGTGTCAGGACGGCGACGGTAGTTCACCGACTCGACGCCGAGCGCCTGCTTCGCCATCGCCGAGCCCATCGTGTTCCGCGGAGCGGAGTTGTGCTCCGGGTACGGGATGAGGCCGGTCGTGACACCGAGCATCAGGTTCGGGTCGATCTCCAAGTGCGTGTGGCGCGGATCGAGCAGCGTGGGCGTCTCGAAGGTGGCGTGGCAGTGCCCGCACTCAACGGTGGCACCCTGGCCCTTGCCGCCCGCGGAGAGCCATTTGACGTCGGAGCGGCTGAGCGCGTGCTCGCACTTGGGGCACCGGTCGGGAGGCACCGACGCCTCCACCGCGATGAGGGCGTCCTCCTCCTCTTCCGCATCCATCCACTCGACGGCGCCGGCCCGGATGAGGTCGGAGTACGTCCGGGTCCCGATCGTGAGCTCCTCGAGGTCGGAGCGGCTGACCTTGGGGGTCGCGTTCTGAACGAAGACGAGCGGGCGGCGTAGCCGACCGGAGTCGGAGTGCACGATGACCTCGTTCATCGCTTCGTCATACCGGACATTGATCTCGTAGGTCTTCTCCCCGAGCGTGGGCGAGAGCGTCCCCGCGCGGCGGCGCTCGCGGATCTCGCGCACGAGCTCGATCGGGTTCGAATGCAGCCCGATGAGATTCCCATTGACGTAGACACGCGCGGCCCTCTTCCCCTTCGGGGCGGCCGATTCGCGGAAGACCTCGGGGCCGATCTCGCGGGTGTTGAGATCGCGCAGGATCAGCGCCACCTCCTCCTCGTCGGCGCCTTCGGAGACATCGACGCACAGCGCGTAGTTCTTGACGAGGCCGCAATTCTGACCTTCGGGGGTCTCGTTCGGGCACAGGCGCCCCCACTGGGTGGGGTGCAGATCGCGCGCCTCGAAGTGGGGTTGGCTGCGCGTGAGCGGGCTCGTGACCCGGCGCAGGTGGCTGATCGTGGACATGTGACTGGTCCGGTCGAGGACCTGGCTGACTCCCGACCGACCTCCGACCCAGTTTCCCGTCGCGAGGGCGTGGACCAGACGCTGGGTGAGCAGATCCGGGCGGATGGCGCTCGCGATCCGCAGGTCCTTCTTGCGCGCGAACGAGCGCTCGAGCTGGTACTTCAGGTCCTTGAGCAGGAGGCTGAAGGCGACGCGGAAGAGATCCTCCATCAGGTCGCCGGCGAGCTTGAGGCGCTTGTTCGCGTAGTGATCCTTGTCGTCCTCTCCTCGCTCCTTGAGGTGAAGCTCGAGGACCGTCCGCGCCATGCGCGCGAGGTACAGCGCCTTCTTCAGCCGGTCTTCGCGCGTGTCCCCGAGGTGCGGGAGGAGCGAGCGGTCGAGGATGCCGTCCACTTTGCGCTGCCGGTACTCCTTCGCCTGCCCCGTCGCGAACTTCTTCTCGAGGAACAGGAGCGCCTGTTCCGGGTTGAGGATCCCCTCGGGCGGGTAGTTCTTCTTCGAAAGGCACTCCTCGAGATTGACATTGAGGAGGTGCTTCATCGTCTGGACGAACGGTTCGTCCAGCGGCAACAGCTCTCCGAGGACCGCCTGGAAGATCTCCTCGTCGTTGTTCATCCCGAGGGCCTTCATCAGGATCGTGAGCGGGATCTGCCCGCTCGCCGTCGGGACGCTGACCTGGAGGAGCCCGTCCTTCTTCTTCTCGACGACCGTGAGCGACCGGTACCCACCGCGCTGGCTGAACACTTTAGCGCTCTCGATGGGCGTCCCGTACCGCTCGCTGTACTCCGCGAAGATCCGGTTCGGTGCGAGGTCTTCGAGGCTGATGATGACGCGTTCCGTTCCACCGATGATGAAATATCCGCCGGGGTCGAGGGGATCTTCCCCGTACTCGACGAGCTTCGCACGGTACTCCTCATCGGAGATGGGGACACCGGAGTCGCGCTCGATGTTGACGCGGTTGAGGTTGCACGGGCGGCTCTTGACCATGATAGGCATGTCGCCGATGTGCACGGTCTCCGGCGCGCGCTCGACGCCGTTCTCGACGACGGTGACGTTGAGGTAGATCGGGGCTTGGTAGGTGAGGTTGCGCAGACGCGCTTCCATCGGGGTCAAGGTGGGCTTAGAGCCGACGGGCTCCTTGACGAACGGCTGTCCGACGAAAATGGTGGACTCCGCCGACGGGTTCACGAGGTTCGTGCGGGTGTCCCGGCGCCGCCCGACGCGGACGTGAATAGAGCTCTTCGTCTTCTGAACGTCGAGGCGGACGACGCCGCGCTCGCCGGCGTCCTCGCTGACGCGGGCATCGTCGACGATCCGCTGCATCCGCGAGTTCGGGTTGTCGTTTGTCGGTAGGAAATCGTTGAAACTCGCGAGATGGTGGTTGACGATCGACCGCTCCCGGAAGAAGGCGTCTACGATTTCTCGCATGGAATTTCAGTCCCCCCCGCTCGACGGGACGATGAGCCGGTAGGCGATCGCTTCCCCCGCCGTCTCCGACTGCCGGCGGATCCGGACCAGGCGCCCGGTGAGGTTCTCGCGCGCGTCGCGCGCCTTCACGTAGGCGAGATCGGTCTTCAGACCGGGATCGTTGGCGAGGATCTTGGGGAGCCGCTCGGGCGGGGTCCCGAGGTCCTCCAACACCTTCCGGCTCTCCGTCTCGCTGAGCACCTCATGGCGGGGCACCATGTGGTGGGCGACGAACGGTCGAGCCTGGACGGGCGCGCTCGGCGACTTCGAGCTCTTCTTGGACCGCGTTCGGGGGGTTGCAGGAGTCATGGAGATCCTCGAGGAGGGTCACGGGCCCGGGGGGATGCTCGGAGGATTTCCGCGCGCCGCGCGGGAACCCGCGTTCGAACCCCCGACCAACTGGTTAAAAGCCAGTTGCTCTTTGCCGGGCCGCCGAGGGCATCGGTCGACCAACCGGACTGAGCTACGGGCCCGATCCCGCTCCGAGGAACGGAGACCCGAGCCGTGTATTTCAGCCTATCTGCGCCCGAGATCACTGTACGCTCTCCAGGTTGGACATGATCGACCAGATCGCGGTCCGGCCGTGTGTTGGAAGGTTGGGATTGTTGGCGAGATCGTCGAGCACGCCGACGGCGCTCGCGATCCGGACGTCCTCGGGAGTCCCGGGCTTGGCGAGCACGTCCTTCGCCGACTGCGCCGCACGGCGAGCGCTCCGGGGCAGGGACGCGTCGTCGGCGAGCTGCGTGAGCGATTCGAGCACGCGGCCGACCACGACGTTCGGGGACGCGGATTCCTCGCGCGAGGGGACCGGCGCGGCCCTCTCGCCCGCGGCCATGAACGAGAACGTCATGGTCGGCGCGCCTCCCCGCCTTCCTTGTAGGTCGTGACGACGAGCAGCGTCTTCGTTTCCCGGATGCCCGCGACCGATGGCAGGCGGTGGAGCACGAACTCCTTGAGTTCGTCGTAGTGGGGAAAGCGCACCTTGAGAAAGATGTCCGTGTCCCCGGTCACGAGGAAGACGTCCTCGGCCTCGGGGAACTTCGCCACCTCGCCGGCGACGGTGTCGGCCTCGCTGGTCTCGACCTTGAGAGCGATGAGGGCGACCACGTGTTCATCCCCCCACGCCTTCGTGAACGCACTTTCGACGGCTCGGCTCACCGGCGGTCTTTGAGTTGATTTCTCCATCGGTCCGCACCTCCCAATCGACTACAGCGCCACCCTCTCCACGGTCTGCGAATGACCCCCCGATCCTGCCACTCAGCTGGATGGGGCCGATTCGAACTCCTCTTGGAGGTCGTTGATCACTTGATCGATCACAGCGCCCGACGACGGCCCGCGATATTCACGAACCCCTCCGGCTTCGCTCGACACTCGGGCGACCAGTTCCGAGCTGCCGCGGAGGAACTCTACGTTGCAAATGAGCTCCTCCATGATCGGCCGGACCCCCGAGCCTAAATGCCGAAAAAGGAGTGCTATATGAGTTTTCGCATCCGTCTAGGATTCTAGAGGGTGTAGTAGTGGGCCCCGCCGGGGCCGGTCTAGCGACGACCGCGCGGGGGACCGCGGCGATCCCCGCCCCGCTGCGATTCCGCGCGATGTCCGCGGTATCCGCGATCGCCCCGGTCCCCGCGATTGCCTCCGGGTCGGCGGAACTGCCGGCCTCCCCCTCCTGCCCCACCGGAGCGGGCATGGGGGTGAGGGGTCGGCGTGGGGGGGGCCGAATAGTCGAATCCCGGGACCTGGGCCCGAAGCACCGGGGTTCCGAGGAGCCGCTCGATCCGTTCGAAGTCGCGCGCTTCCTCCGGGCTGACGAGGGTGATGGCTTCGCCCCGGCGCTGGGCGCGCGCGGTGCGGCCCACCCGGTGGATGTAGGTTTCCGGTTCGTGGGGAACGTCGTAGTTCACGACGTGCGTTACTCCTTCGACATCGATCCCGCGAGCCGCGATGTCGGTCGCGACGAGGACGCGCATCTCTCCGCTGCGGAAGGCGTCGAGGGCCTGCACGCGCTGGCGCTGGCTGCGGTTCCCGTGGATGACCGCCGAGCGAACGCCCATGGTCGCTAGCTGGAGCGCGACCCGGTCCGCCCGGTGTTTGGTCCGCGTGAACACGAGCATGCTCGTGATGGTCTCGTCCCGAAGGACCTCCCGGAGCAGATCCGTCTTCTTGGCCATGGGGACGGGCAGGGCGAGGTGAGAGATCCCCTCGGCCGCCCGCGAGGTTTCGCCGATGCGCACGACGTGGGGATCGTGCAGGAACTCCCGGGCGAGTTTGGAAACCTCGGGGGACATCGTCGCGGAAAAGAGCATCGTCTGGCGCTCCCGAGGAAGTTCGCGCAGGATCCGCCGGACGTCCGGCAGGAATCCCATGTCGAGCATCCGGTCCCCCTCGTCGAGGACCAGGATCCGCAGCGAGCGGAAGTTGACGTACCCGCGCTGCATGTGATCGAGCAGTCGGCCCGGCGTGGCAAGGATGATCTCGGCGCCGCCCCGCAAGGCGCGCTCCTGATCCCCCATTCCCACTCCGCCGTACACGACGCCGCCACGCAGGTTCGTTCGACTGCCGAGTTTTCGGAGGAATTCGTCGGCCTGCAGCGCGAGCTCGCGGGTGGGAGTGAGAACGAGGGCATAGATCGATCCCCGACGCTCCTTCAAGAGACGCTCCAAGATCGGGAGCAGGAACGCGGCGGTCTTCCCGGTCCCCGTCTGAGCCGAGCCGATGATGTCACGCCCGACCACGGCGTACGGGATCGCTTCGCGCTGGATTGGGGTGGGCTCTCGGTATCCCATCTCGCGGACCCCCTGTCGAAGGGACGGGCTGAGGGGAAGCTCGTCGAACGACGAGACGGCCGGCGTCCTCGGAGGGTGAGCCTGGTCGGTCATCGATACGAGGTCCGTTCTGATGCGTTCTATCCGCGCCGGAGGGGAACGATTGCCACGTCGCACGCAGACGGCGGAATAATACGTCTCCCTCCGCCGGGGCTTTGAAAACGGATGCCCATTTTTGACCGATCTGATTTCACTCCTGCCCATCCGTTTTCAAAGCCCTCCGCCGGTGCTGCGGGCGCCCGGACGACCTGGGCCTCGTCCGGCGGGGCCGGGAGCCGTTATGAAGCGAGGGCGATTCGACACGCGAGGCCCCTCGTGGACCCGGCGCAGCGCACGGTGCGGATCGAAGTTCGCGTCTCGCTCAAGCCGGGGGTAATGGATGCCGAAGCGGAGAGCGTAGAGAAGGCACTCGGCCTGCTCGCGATTTCCCCGACGCCCGTCGTACAGACCGCGCGCATCTACGATCTAGAGTTTTCGGGCGTCACCGTCGAAGAGGCCCGCCACCTGGCCCAGGAGGCGGTCGACCGATTGCTCGCCAACCCGGTCGTTCATCGCGTCAGCATGCGTGCCGAACCCGGGTGAGGAGATGCAGGCCGAGATCCCCGGCGCGCCCGAGCCCTGGGCTCCGAACGTCCAAACCGTACCCGTGAACCGGGCGCGCCCGGCGGAACTTGCGAAAATCTCTACGGAGCGGGGTCTCGGCCTCGACCGGGAAGAGCTCCGCCGGATCCAAGAGTACTTTCGCGCGGAAGGACGAGAACCGACCGACGTCGAGCTCGCCGGCCTCGCGCAGAGCTGGAGCGAGCACTGCAGCTACAAGAGCTCCCGAGTTTTTCTGAAACGATCGTTCTCCCAGCTCCATCCCAAGCCGCGCGTGCTCGGCACCGGGGACGCCGGGGTCATGGCGTTCGAGCCGGGATGGGCCTACGCCCTTCGGATCGAATCCCACAACCATCCGTCCGCGGTCGAGCCGTACGGCGGCGCCGCGACCGGGATCGGCGGGATCCTCCGGGACGTGCTCGCCGTAGGAGGTAAGCCCATCGCGCTCGCCGATCCGATCTTTTTCGGACCGCTCGACCTCGACCCGGAAGCGCTGCCTCCCGGAGTGAAGAGTCCGCGTTACCTGATGGACGGGGTTGTCAGCGGAATCCGCGATTACGGCAACCGCGTCGGGGTTCCCACGGTGAGCGGCGGTGTGTATTTCGATCCGTCGTTCGTGGTCAACCCCCTCGTCAACGTCGGATGCGTGGGCTGGCTTCCGAGATCGCGACTTCTTCCGAATCGCGCGCGACGCCCCGGGGACCGGCTCGTCCTGACCGGCGGGCACACCGGTCGAGACGGGATCGGTGGCGTCGCGTTCGCGTCGCGCGAATTGACGTCCCAGAGCGAGACGGAGTCGCGCGGAGCGGTCCAGCTCGGTAACCCGATTCTGAAGGAGCCGTTGATACACGCCTGCCTAGAGGCCTTCGATCGCGGGCTCGTGCAGGGACTGAAGGATCTCGGAGGGGGTGGGATCGCGAGCGCCGTCGGTGAGCTCGTGCACGCCGGAGGCTTCGGTATGCGGATCGATCTCGCACGCGTCCCGCTGCGCGAGCCCGGTCTGGCTCCTTGGGAGGTCTGGATCTCCGAGTCGCAGGAGCGAATGGCGCTGGACATCGCCCCCGAAGACGTGGAGACGGCCGCGGCGATCTTCCGTCGGTACGACGTCCCATTCACCGATATCGGTCAGGTCACGCGGGGGCCCCTCGAGGAGATCGACTGGGACGGTCACCCCATCGCACGGCTGCGACTCGGGTTCCGGGTCGACCCGAAGCTGCGTCACCGGCCCTATCGGGTCCGACGCCGACGGTTCGGTCGCGCGCCGTCGGTCCCCGACACGAACCTCGATGGATTGGTGGAGGAGCTAGTGCTCGCGCCGGATTCTCGCTCTCGCGAGCCCTTCCTGCGGGTCTATGATCACGAGGTCCAGGGGCGCACCGTGATCAAGCCCCTCCACGGGCGCGTCACGAGCCCCTCGCACGGAGACGCGGCCGTCCTTCAACCCCGGCCCGAAAGCTGGAAGGGGCTCGCTATCGCGGTCGCCGCCCAGCCCTGGACCTGCCGGGAGGATCCGTATGCGGGGGGCGTCGCGGTGGTCGAAGAAGCGGCCCGCAATCTCTACTCGGTCGGCGCGCGGCCGGACGCGTTCACCAATTGTTTGAACTTCGGGAATCCGGAAGATCCGCGCGTCCTCGGCGACTTTTCCGAGACCGTCCGCGGGCTGGCGGCCGGCGCGCGCGCGCTCGGCTTCGCGGTCCCTTCCGGCAATGTCAGCTTCTACAACGGAGGCATCGGGCACGAGATCCCCCCGACTCCCGTCCTCATGGCGACGGGGATCGTTCCCGATCTGCGGCGGGCGATCACGTCGGATCTGAAGACGAGCGGCGACGCGCTCTACCTCGTCGGTCGCTCGTTCCCGGAGCTCGGGGGCTCACTGTGGGCACGCCGTCATTCCGATCGACCTCTTGCGCCGCCGCGGCCCCGCCCTGCGGAGACCCGACGCGCCGGGGAAGCGATCCTAGCGGCCGGACGCCGGGGGTGGCTGCGCGCGGCTCACGACATCTCGGATGGAGGGCTCGCCGTGACCCTGTGCGAAATGGCGTTCGGGGGCGGATTCGGATTCTCCGTGGACCTCCAAGCGACCGGCCTGAGCTCTCCAGGACTCGCGCTCGCGAGCGAAGGCGCGTCGCGCTGGGTCGTGGAAGTGGCGGCCGGCCGCGAGCGTGCGTTCGAACGAGCGATGCGGCCGAACCGAGTGGCGCGCCTGGGCGCGGTCGAGCCGGGAGCCGGACGTTGGCTCTGGGGGGCGACCCCTCGGGCAAGCACCGATCTTGAGCGACTGTACGAGCGCTGGCGGACCGGCCCGGTCTAGAGGGAGACCGGAGGAACATGACCGTCACCGCGCTCGTCTCGGGCGGCAAGGACTCGATCTTTTCGGCGTACCTTGCCGACACCCAGGGATGGACGGTCGACGAGCTCCTCGTCCTTCGGCCGGAAGACCCAGATTCTTGGATGTTCCACACGCCGAACCTCGCGCTGGTGGCGCTCCAGGCGGAAGCGTGGGGAAAGCGGTGCCGCTCCGAGCCGGTCGCCGGCCGCAGCGAGGCGGATGAAGACAACGCTCTCCGTTCGGCCCTCTCCACCGCTCACGGACCCGTGGTCGTCGGAGCGATCGCCTCCTCCTACCAATGGTCGCGCCTCTCGCGCATCGCCGACGAGATCGATCGGCGGGTGTACGCTCCGCTGTGGGGCAAGGACGGATCGATCGTGGTCCGCGCCGAGATCGACGCGGGACTTGACATCCGGATGATCCATCTCTCGGCCGAGCCCTTGACCGAGGAGCTCCTGGGCCTACGGCTCGACCTTGCTCTCTTGACCGAACTCGAGCGGCGGAGCCGGGAGCAGCGGCGCTTCCACCCGGCCGGCGAAGGTGGAGAGTTCGAGACCCTCGTCGTCGACGCTCCCTTCTTCGACCGGCGGATCGCGCTGGACGAAACGCATGTCGAAGAGCGGGGCGGTGCCCGGCGACTCACCGTGGACCGCGCCCACCTGGAGGCCAAGCTGACACCGGGTGGACCGAGGACGGGAGGCAGGACCGCGTGACCCTCTCCCGAACCTTCTCGCCTCCCGCGGAGGCCGAAGTAGCGCGTCGACGGCTCGGCGACCCGCGGGCACGAGCGAACGTGCGATGGCTCTCCGCGCTGCTCGGTCTCCCGCCGCGATCGGTGCAACGGACCCTGAAGGAGACCGGCGCGTTCGTGAGCGTCGATCAGGAGATCCACGATCGGCTTCGGTCCGGTGGCCGGAGCAACTACGCTCAGTTCCGTGCCCCGCTCGAGCTCTACACGATCGTGCGGTCTCTTCGCCCCGAACACGTGATCGAGACCGGGGTCAGTAGCGGCGTCTCCTCGGCGCATCTCCTCCTCGCGTTGCGCCGGAACCGACGCGGGACCCTGCACTCAATCGACTTCCCCACGCATCAACGAGGAGCCCAACTCGGCCCGAGCGAATCTCCGGTTTCTCTGCCTCCGGGCCGCTCGACCGGCTGGGCGATTCCGCCGTCCCTTCGACACGGCTGGGACCTCAGGATCGGCCCAAGCCAACGCCTCCTCCCCGAGCTCGTGGAGGACCTTCCCTCGATCGGCTTGTTCCTGCACGACAGCCTGCATACGAGCGCGCACCTCACCTTCGAGCTCGAGACGGTGCGCCCCAAACTGGCCGCGGGCGCGGTGGTGCTCGCCGACAACACGGCCTGGACAGGGAAGGCATTCCCTCGATTCGCGCGACGGGTCGGATCGCGCTTGCATCGTCGAGGGAGGGGCGACCTCGTCGGCTTCCGATTCGACCCGGGACGAGTTCTCGCGCCGTCGCCTCCCTAGCCGAGCCGGCTACGCGGCGGCGAGGTTATGGCCGCCAAGGATACTCGCCTATCCATGGCGGAGAGCCGCTCCCGGCCCACCTCGGAAGGCCCGGGCCGCCCCCGCGCCTCGCGCTCCGACCCCCTCGTCGAGGCGGAGAAGCGCTGGCGGGAGGAAGTGCTCGCGCCCGCGCTCGCGAGGGGCCCGGAGCGGCGATCGGAGTTCACCACGCTCGGCGGGATCCCCGTGGACCGCCTGTACACTCCGCGGTCGCCGAAGAGCTCGTTCGAGCGTATCGGCTACCCCGGTGAGTTTCCGTTCACCCGTGGCATCCACCCGACGATGTACCGAGGCCGGCGCTGGTCGATGCGGATGTTCTCCGGCTTCGGCTCACCCGAGGATACCAATCGCCGATTCCACTATCTGCTCGCCCACGGGGAGTCCGGACTCTCGATCGCCTTCGACGACCCGACGCTCTACGGGATCGATGCCGACGATCCGGAGGCGTTCGGCGAGGTGGGAAAGTGCGGGGTCAACGTCAGTTCGCTCGACGATATGCAGCGCCTGCTCGCGGGGATCCCGCTCGCGAAGGTCACGACGAGCATGACGATCAACGCGCCCGCGAACGTCCTCTGGGGGATGTACATCCTCGCGGCCGAGCGAATGGAGATCGGACCCGACCAGCTCGGGGGCACCACGCAGAACGACATACTGAAGGAGTACATCGCTCAGAAGGAGTTCCTCTACCCACCGCGCCCGGCGCTCCGATTGGTCACGGACACGATCGAGTACGCGACGCGCACGATGCCCCGCTGGAACCCGGTTTCGATCTCGGGCTACCACATTCGGGAAGCCGGTTCGACCGCGGCGCAGGAGCTCGCCTTCACGCTGGCCGACGGGATGGCGTACGTGGACGAGACGATCCGCCGCGGGATCCCGGTGGACGACTTCGCGAGCCGCCTCTCCTTCTTCTTCAACGCCCACAACGACTTCTTCGAGGAGATCGCGAAGTTCCGCGCGGCCCGCCGCATCTGGGCCGAGACGATGCGGGACAAGTACGGTGCGAAGAAGGAGCGCTCGTGGTGGATGCGCTTCCACACGCAGACCGCGGGTTGCTCGTGCACCGCGCAGCAGCCCGAGCTCAACATCGTGCGCACGACGATCCAGGCGCTCGCCGGGGTGCTCGGCGGTACCCAATCGCTCCATACGAACTCCTACGACGAGGCGCTTCAACTACCGAGCGAGGACGCGGTGCGGATCGCGCTCCGCACCCAGCAGATCCTGTCGCACGAGAGCGGCGTGTCCGAGGCCATCGACGCCTTCGGTGGCAGCTACTACCTCGAGTGGCTCACCGATCGGCTCGAAGAAGAGGCCCATCGGTACTTCGACCGGATCGACGAGCTGGGAGGCGTCGTTGCGGCCATCGAGCGGGGATTCTTCCAGCGGGAGATCCAGGAGGCGTCCTTCCGCTACCAGCGACAGGTCGAGAACGGAGACGCCAAGGTCGTCGGGGTCAACGTCTACGCGAGCGCGGACCCCGTCAAGGTCCCCCGCCTCAAGATCGGGGAGGAAGCGCGGACGCGGCAGGCCCGGCGACTCAAGGCTCTGCGCGAGCGGCGCAACGCCTCGAAGCACGCGAGCGCGCTCGATCGCCTGCGCAAGGTCGCCGCGACCGAGGACGAGAACACGATGCCCGCGGTCCTCGACGCGCTACGCGCGCGGGCGACGCTCGGCGAGATCGTGCGCGCCTTCCAGGACATCTACGGGCCGTACCGCGAGCGCTCGATGTTCTGAGCGCGCGTCCGCACCGGGGCGGTACCCCTTAAACAGGCTTGCACCTTTCCCCATCGATTCCCGTGAGCACCGATGCCTATCGGGCTACGCTCGGGGAGCTGTTCCGTCGCCGCCGCTTCGGGATACGCCCCGGGCTCGATGTGATCTCCGCGCTCCTAGAGGCCCTCGGGGCTCCCCAGCGTTCGTTCCCCGCGGTCCACGTGACGGGGAGCAAGGGCAAGGGTTCGGTCTCGGCGATGACCCAGGCCATCCTATCCGCCCACGGACTGCGCACGGGACTGTTCATCTCCCCGCACCTCGCGAGCTATCGAGAGCGGATCCAGATCGACGGGAGGCTGATCTCACCCGCCGACGTGGTCCGTGGTCTTGATCGGATCCTCGGGGCCGAGCGGACGCTCCACCGGGAGCGCCGCATCGAGCGGGACGCGACCTTCTTCGAGTGCACAACCGCCCTCGCGTTCGACCACTTTGCGCGCGCGCACGTGGACGCCGCCGTGATCGAGGTGGGCATCGGAGGTCGATGGGACGCGACGAACGTACTCGGGTCGCGCGTCGGGGTGATCACGACGCTCGAGCTCGAACACACGGAGATCCTCGGTCCGACGATCGCCGCCATTGCGCGCGAGAAATCGGGGATCTTCCACGCCGGGATGACCGGGGTACTGGGGGATCTCCCCGCCGAGGGCCGCGCCGTCATCGAGGCCTTCGCCTCCGAAAAGGCGGTCGCTCTCTGGCACCTCGGTCGCGAAGTGCGGGTGGAGAACCGCGAGCTCCGCCCCGAAGGGCAGACCCTCGATGTGCACATCCCGGCGGTGACCCTCCCGGGCGTCCGCATCCCGCTCCTCGGCCGGTTCCAACCGGCCAACGCCGCGCTCGCCATCGCCGCGGCGGCCCGGTTCCTCGAGTCGAGTTCGACCCGGATGGACGGGGCCTCCGTGCGCAAAGGACTGCGCAGCATTCACTGGAGGGGGCGAATGGAGCGGATCGCACGCCGGCCGGACGTGTATCTCGATGTGGCCCATACGCCGGAGAGCATCCGGGCGGTGGCCCAGAGCCTCGCCGAGATCGATCCGGCGATGGATGCGATGGACAACGCGATCGTCTTCGGCTGCCTCCTCGGGAAGGATGCCGGCACCATGCTCTCCACGCTCTCCGATCTCGCGCGCACGCTGGTGCTCGTGCCCGTCGCGAGCGAACGGGGCATCGCCCCCGCCGCGCTGAAGGTCTTCGCCGCCGGCCGTTTTCCGATCGTCGTCATCGCCCCCAGCGCGTCGGAAGGCTTGCGGCTCGCGCGCGCTGCGGCCAGCCGCGACGGGTTCGTGCTCGTCACCGGCAGCGATTACCTCGTGGGCGACCTCCTCCGCTCGCTCCAAGGCGACGCATCGGAGGAACCCGACCTCTCGGATCCCGGCCAGGGGCCGCCTCCCGCGCTCGGGAACTCGGCCTCCCCTTCCCTCGCGGACGGACGAACTCGATGACCACGACCCCCGCGTTCGACTGGGAACGGGTGATGGATCGCCTATCGTCGTTCTATGGCCGGGGCGATTGGCGCGTGCCATACCTGCGGGAGCACGCGGAGGATCCGTTCCAGGTCTTGATCGGAACCGTGCTCAGCCAGAGGACCCGCGACGAGGCGACCGATGTCGCCTCGGCCCAGCTGTTCGCGCGGTACCCCGACCCCGGCTCGCTTGCCCGCGCCCCTCGGGCACGCCTGGAACGGCTCATCCACGGGACGGGGTTCTATCGGGTCAAGTCGCGTGCGATCCGCAAGATCGCTCGCGAGATCTTGGATCGGTTCCACGGTGAGGTTCCCCGGACGCTGGAGGAACTGACCTCGCTGCCCGGCGTGGGGCCGAAGACCGCCAACTGCGTCCTAGTGTTCGGATACGGGATCCCGGCGATCCCGGTCGATACGCACGTCCATCGGATCGCCAACCGGCTCGGGATCGTGCGAACGCGCACGCCCGAGGAGACGGAGCGACGCCTGCGGCAGGTCGTGGATCGACGGTACTGGATCCCGCTCAATCCGCTCCTCGTGCAGCACGGACAGAACCTCTGCCGGCCAATCTCGCCGCGCTGCCCGGAGTGCCCGATCCGAGACGACTGCGCTACGGGGCGCGCTCTAGCGGCCGGCCGGGCACCGCCCCGACCGCAGGACCGGCCCCGCCGGAGACCGCGCTCCTCCGCGACGAGCGGCGGAGCGGGGGGATCGCGAGGAGCACCGCGAGCGGAACGAGCATCATCACCGCGAGCGCCGGCCAGGCGAACGAGTACGAGGTCGCCGCGAGGACCCAACCAAACGCGGACGCGATCACCGCCGAGCCGGCGAGCTGGATCGAGTTGAACAATCCGATCGCGAGCGGGATCTCCTCGCGGGGGAGATCCGGCATGTACTGCGGAACGATGTACATGACGGCGTAGATGAACCCGTACGAGAAGGAGAAGGCGATCCCGATCACCACGGCCCCGACGAGGCCGGACCACGGAAGGACGAACAGTACGGCCGCACCCGCCAGCGTCGCGAGGACGAACTGGGTCCGATGATCCGGTCGGCGTTCGGCGACCGTTCCGCCGTACGGGCCGCCCACGACGCTCGGTAAGACGAAGGCGATCCCCACGGCACCGGCCGCCGCCGCCGTCCATCCTTGGGTTAGGGTCCCGTACGGAACGACGAACTGGCTGGTCACGAACGCCGCTCCTTCGAGACCGATGAACGCGAAGCCGATGGCCCACACCGCGGGGGTCCGGAACGCTCGAGGGGAGCGTTCCATGCGAACGGTCCGAGGAGGTGCGGCGCCGGCGCTCCGGGGGATGATGAACGCCGCGATGCCCGTTAGGACGAGCAGGCCGATCCCGCCGAGCGCGAGATCCCATTGCCAACCGATATCGGCAACCACGATTGCCGAGACGAACAGGCCGAGCGCGGCCCCAGCGCTGAAGGCCGAGCTGAATCCCCCGACCGCGAGACCGCGACGCCCTTCGGCATGGAGCGAGGAGACGAGCCCGATCGCGGGGGAGAAGAACAGGCCCGCGCCGATCCCGGCCACGATCCGCAAGACCCAGAGGATCAGGAAGGACGGCGCGAGCGCACAGAGGATGCTCCCGACCCCGAGGAGGACCGCTCCGGAGAGTCCGACCGATCGGGGACCGTACCGTCGGGCCCACAGCCCCGCGGGGACCTGCATCGCCCCCGCTCCCACGAGGAAGGAGGCGACCAGGACTCCCCACTCCCCCGGTCCGACCGAGAACGCCGCCCCAATCGCCGGCAGGGCCGGGCCGATCGTGAACCAGTTGTAGGCATAGCCGGCCCGGACCGCGATGAGAATCCACGTGGAGCGGTTCGCGTCCCTAGCGGAGGGCGCACCGTCGGACGACACGGGGGCGGAGGAGGCGCCGAAGGTCTTGAAGCTGGGGCGCGCGTGAACGCCGGTTCGGCGCCCACGCCGTTCGTCCTCCCTTCGCTCGACCAAACGGCTTAAGGGCCGGGAACGGTCCAAGCGTGTGACGATGGACCCGAGCGAGTACGACCTGGCCTACTTCCATCGGGAGGGGTTCCAGCGCCGGACGTGCACCGAGTGCGGATCGGCATTCTGGACCCTCGGGGATCACACGCGCTGTCAGGAGGCGCCGTGCGCCCCGTACGCTTTCATCGGCCAACCCGGGTTCCGCCGTCCGTACACCCCCCACGAGGCGCGGGAGGCTTACCTCGGTTACTTCGAACGGCACGGCCACACGCGGGTGCGTCGCTACCCCACGGTCGCGCGGTGGCGCAACGACGTGTTCTTCACGCAGGCGAGCATCTACGACTTTCAGCCGTGGGTGACCAGCGGTGCGATCCCGCCTCCGGCCAATCCGCTGACGATCTCCCAGCCCTGCCTGCGGTTCATCGACATCGATGAGGTCGGCGTCTCGGGCCGACACTTCACGGAGTTCGAGATGATGGCCCACCACGCCTTCAATCGACCGGACCACGAAGTGTACTTCAAGGACCGCTGCGTGGAGCTCTGCCAAGGCGTCTTGGTCGGAGAGTTCGGCGCGGACGCCCGAGGGATCACCTACAAGGAGGAGACCTGGGAGGGAGGCGGGAACCTCGGCCCCTCGCTGAGCGTCGGCCTCGCCGGCCTCGAGTTGGGGACCCTGGTCTTCATGGAGTACGTGCGGGACCCGGCCGGCATCCGGCCGATGCCGCTAACGGTGGTCGACACGGGCTACGGGCTCGAGCGATTCGTTTGGATGAGCCACGGGACGAAGTCCGCGTACGAGCCGGTGTTCGGAGCTGCGTACGAGGAGCTGCGCCAGACCCTCGCTCCCCGGGATGCCGCGATCGTCATCGATCACGCCCGCGCGCTCTCGTTCATGCTGACCGACGGGATCGTGCCTTCCAACTCGAAGGAGGGGTACTTCGCCCGGCTCCTGATCCGACGCGCTCTGCGCGTGCTGTCGAAGGTGCCCGAGGCGCCCGACCTGATCTCGGTCATCGAACGTGTGGCGCGGGAGATCGCCCGGGAGTATCCGGAGATCGGTGCCCACCGCGACGATCGCGATCGGCTCCTCACCGCCGAGATCGAACGGTACTCGGAAGCCCTCGAACGAGCGCGCCCGATCCTCCAGCGGCAGGAAGAGCGGCTCGCCGCCTCCGGCGGTCGCGTCACGGAAGAGAACCTCGTGGAGTGGTACGACTCCCTCGGGGTCCCACCGGAGGTGGCGGTCAGCCTGATCTCGAATCCGCCGAAGGTCCCCGATGACTTCTATTCGAAGGTCGCTACGCGGCACGAGCAGGAAACCCCGACCGGCGATTACGTGGAGCCGTCGGTGAGCCTCCCCGAGGTCTCCGCGAACGTGCCCCCGACCGAGGTGCTCTACTACCTCGACCCGTACACGCTCGCCTTCGATGCCCACGTGCTCTGGACCGAGGGAGCGTTCGTCGTGCTCGATCGAACGTACTTCTATCCGACCGGGGGAGGCCAGGTTCACGACACCGGCCACCTCGGCGAGCTCGGGGTCACCGATGTCCACCGCAAGGGCCCCTGGGTGCTCCACCGTCTCGATGCCCCTTCGCCCTTCCATGCGGGCGATCGCGTGCATGGGAAGATCGACCGCGCGCGCCGCATCCAGCTGATGCAGCATCACACCGCGACGCACCTTCTGAACGGAGCCCTGCGCGAGACCCTCGGCCCCCACGTTTGGCAGGCCGGCGCGTACAAGGGCACCGAGGCCGCCCGGATCGACATCACCCACTACCGGCCCCTCTCCCGGGACGAACTCCGCCGTGTTGAGCGACGGGTCAACGAGATCGTGCGCGAGGACCGGCCCGTCAAGAGCTACTTCGAGTCCCGCAACGAGGCCGAGCGGCGATTCGGCTTCACGCTCTACCAAGGAGGGGCCGTGCCCGGCAAGGAGCTGCGGATCGTGGACATCGGCGACTTCGATGTCGAGGCATGCGGGGGCACCCACTGCACGCACACGAGCGAGGTCGGTGCGATCGCGCTCCTCGGGGTCGAGCGGATCCAGGACGGGATCGTTCGGCTCACGTACGCGAGCGGCGAGCGGGCGCTCGACATCCGGGACGAGCACGAAGAGGTGCTGCGCGAAGCGGCGCGCCGGCTCCACGTCCCGCTCGAGAAGATCCCCGATGGGATCGATCGACTGCTCTCGGAGGTGGAGGCATCGCGCCGGGCCGAGAAGGGGCGACGCGGCGACGACCTGCGGGCGGTCGCGGACCGGCTTTCGACCGATCCGGGCAATTCGGAGACCGTCGGCAGCCGGACGATCGTCCACGCCCGGATCGACCTCGATCGGAACGAGCTGATGGAACTCTCGCGCTTGCTCACACGCCTTCCGGGCCGCGTAGCGCTCCTCGCATCCGAGCGCGAGGACAAGGGTACCCTCTTCGTCGGCTCCTCGGACCCGACGGTCGCGGCGGACGCGCTCCTGCGCCTCGCCCTACCGGCCTTCGAAGGAAGAGGCGGAGGGAACCGGTCGGCCGCGACCGCGGTCGGCGAACCCGGTGCACCGCTCGAAGCTGCGCTCGAGGCGGCCCGTCGCGGGGCGCGCGACGCCTAGTCGCTCGGTCGCGGGCTCAGTGGACGAACCCCGGCGAGATCCACACGATCGCGTACACGGCGACGGCCGGGATCAGGGTCATGGCAAGGTCGTCGTCGACCAGGGTCCACTTGGGCCGCTCCACGAGGAGCGCGAGCACGGCCGCGACCACGGCGAGGGAGAGTGCCGGCACGGGCGCCCACGCCCCGAACCCGATGAACGCGACGTACGCGAGCCCCGCGTACAGCGCGAAGGGGACCCACGGGTAGGCGGCGCGGTACGGATTCGGCCGACGGAGCTCCCCGATCAGGGGGTCGATCAGGGACGTCCCGAGCACGACGGCCGCGGCGATCGGCGGCGGGAACAGGAGGACCGCCAGCACGAGCGCGATGGCGAAGTAGGCATAGCTCGCGAGCCGGTGCTGCTCGTACGGTCGGATCGTCGGGATCTCGATCGTACCCCGGAGACGCAGCGCCTCAAGGACGAAGATCACCGAGACGGCGAGGAGGGGGATGACGAAGTTTGGGACGATGACGAGGAGGTTCGGCGGGAAGAGGTAGTAGGCCAGGATCGCCACGCCGGCACCGTGCAGGATCCGGCGGAGCGCCCGATCGCCGGTCTCCACATCGCCTCCCAGCCGGGTTCCGAGCCAGGTCCGGAATCGGCCGCCCCCATGGAGCCGGTGGGTGGTCATCGGGGAGCGGAGGGTTTCCGTGCTATGAGACTATGGTGAGGGACCTCCCGAAGCCTTTTCTCCCGCGAATCCTCCATGGCGTCGTGAAGGTCGCAGTGCTCGTAGGGAGCGCGTCCGATCTCGAATTCGCGGAGAAGGTCCGCACGCGCCTGATCGAGTTCGGCATCGCCTGCGACGTGCACGTGGCCTCGGCCCACCGCAACCCGGACAAGGTCGATCGGTTGACGGCCGATGCCCGTACGGACGTGTTCATCGCGATGGCCGGACTCTCTGCCGCGCTCCCGGGCGCGGTGGCCGCGCGCACGCTCAAGCCGGTCATCGGCGTGCCCCTGCATCGAGGGCTCGGCCTCGACAGCTTGCTCTCGGTTGTCCAGATGCCTCCCGGGGTGCCCGTCGCCGCGGTCGGGCTCGATGCCACCGAGAACGCCGCCCTCCTCGCCACCGAGATCCTGGCCCTGAAGTATCCGGCTCTCGAGGAGAAGCTCCAGAAGTACCGGGCGAAGTGGCGGGAAGAGCCGCCGGCGCTCCCGGGAGACCGGGCGTGACCGATCCCGCGCGATTCATCGAGGAAGCGCTCCATCGGCTACGCTCGGAGATCCCCGGCCGCGCCATCGTCGCGGCGTCCGGAGGCATCGATAGCACCGCCGCGGCCATCCTCACCCAACGCGCGGTGGGCGATCGGGCGCGGGCGATCTTCGTCGACACGGGTCTCTTGCGGGAGGGCGAGGCAGCGCGAGTCCGCGCGCTCTTCGAGGCGAGCGGATTGCGCTACGAGGTCCTGGATGCCGCGGCCCGCTTCTTCGAGGCACTCGACGGCATCGTCGATCCCGAGGAGAAGCGACGTCGGATCGGCGCGACGTTCATCCGACTGTTCGAGATCGAGGCCGAGCGGTTCGGTACCGACCGGTTGGTCCAAGGGACCATCGCGCCGGATTGGATCGAGAGCGGCGGTTCGCTTCGGGACACCATCAAGACGCACCACAACGTCGGTGGGGTTCCCCCGGACAGCCGGCTCCGACTGATCGAGCCCCTGCGCGATCTGTACAAGGACGAGGTCCGCGCGCTCGCCCGGGCGCTTGGGATCGCCGAGCCGGATCGCCAGCCGTTCCCGGGCCCGGGACTGGCCGTGCGGGTCAACGGCCTCGTGACGCCCGAACGGGTACGGCGCGCCCGCGTCGCGAATCGCATCGTCGAGGAAGAGGTCGAACGCGCCTTCCGGGCGGGCACAATGCCGCGCCCCTGGCAGTACTTCGCGGTCCTACTGCCGACGCGCACCGTCGGCGTGATGGGGGACAACCGGGTCCACGGGGAGGCCGTCAGCGTGCGCATCGTCGAGTCGAGCGACGCGATGACCGCGACCGCGGCGACTCCCCCTCCCACCGTTCTGAAGACGATCGCCGAACGGATCACGCGCGAGCTCTCCGGAGAGGTCGTACGCGTGCTCTACGATGTCACCGACAAGCCCCCGGCGACGATCGAGTGGGAGTGACGCGCGCCGGACGCCGACCCGTCCGTGCCCCACGCGCCAGCAACTTCAGCTCCGACCACGAGCCCGGGACATAGCGGGCGCGGGATATCGCCCCGCGGGGCGAGGTCGGCGCCCCGGGTCCGCGTGAGGGTGGCGCCGCGACCTCCACGGCGGAGCATGCGAGAGGACGCCCCGACCGCGTACTGCGATCCCGACGGCCCACAACCCACGGCATCGCGTGCAATCTCACGTGATGCGAGGTCCCGGGAGGACGCCGTTGGACGGCCTCAGAGCTCCGTTCGCGGCAGGTACCGCCCGGTCCAACTCCGGAGGGCGGGTCCCGACGAACGCTAAGGGGGGCCGTCCGATATCTCAGACGTGCTGAACTGCCCATTCTGCGGAGCCGCCGAGAGCGATCGGATCGATATCGAGGGCCAGCGGTTCGTCGTCTTTCCCTGCATGTTCACACCGGCAATCGATCCCCAGATGCCCGAATCGGCCCTCCCGGACTACCTCCGGACGGAGTACGGCCGCCAGGGACCGCAGTACTTCCGCTCGATGTGCGACCGACTCCACCTCGCGGTCGTCCGCGAGCCCGCGTCGGAGGGTACCACCGAGGAACGGGGGCCCTAGGCGGGTCGGTCGGCGCGACGGTTACGGGGCCGTCCCGATCCGGGCCAAGGCCGGCTCGACCGGTACGAGGTGGCGCGGAAGGCCGAGCTCCTCCGGCGAAGCTCCCAGCGCGAGGCCCACGAGCTGGGGGAGGTGGAAGACCGGCATGTTCAGCTTCTGGCCCACGGCGGCCGATGCTTTGTTCTGGAAAGAATCGAGCGAGATGTGGCACAGCGGACATGGCGTCGCCATGGCGTGCGCTCCGTGATCGCGCGCGTCGACGATCTGGCGCGCCGAGATCCGGTTCGCGGTCTCGGGTTTGACGAACAGTATCGGGAATCCGCAGCACATCACCCGACCGCGGTACATGACCGGGGTCGCGCCGATCGCGGCCAGCAGGTCCTCGAAGGCGTGGGGCTCCTCCGCGCTCTCCGATCCGAGCTCCAGGGTGGGCCGAAGCAAGTGGCACCCGTAGAATGCGCCGACGTTCATCCCGGTGAGAGGACGACGGACCTTCGCCCGGATCGCCTCGACGCCGATGTCGTTCACCAGGACCTCGAGCAGGTGCTTGACCCGGACCTTGCCTCCATAGGCGATCTGGAGCTTCGCGAGGACGGGATCGATCCGGGCTCGCATCGCCGGCTCGGTCATCTTGACGTTGGCGAGCGTGAGCATCCCCTGGCAGGTCGAGCAGACGGTGAGAAGGTCGAGCCCCGCCCGCTCGGCGATGGCGAGGTTGCGGGCGTTGAGCGCTACGTTGAGGGTCAGGTTCGCCTCGTCGACGAACCCGGAGCCGCAGCAGGAGAACGTCGGGAACTCGACCAGCTCGATGCCGAGCTCCCGGCAGACCCATCGGGTGGCCATGTCGAGCTCGCGGCCGGACTCCTGGGCGACGCAGCCGGGATAGTACGCGATCTTCATCGGTCCCCCTTCGGCTTCGGATCGAGCTCCTCGTAGATCCGCTCGACCTCCTCGATCCCTTCGATACGACGGGGCTTCTTGGAGATCTCCGGCTTCTTCCGCCAGATCTTGAACCCCTGGCCGGCCTGTCCGACCGCTCCCAGGATCCCGTCGGTCTGGAGGACGAGTTTCATCTCGTTGAGCTGGCCGCGTTCCCGGATGTTCTGCTTGAACCCGATCGCGTGTCGCGAGCCTCGTTCGGTACCTCCCTGGGCAGCGATCGCCATCTCCTTCAGGTCACGGATACGCTCGGAGGGGCGCACGTCCTTGGGGCAGGCCTCGGTGCAGAGGTGGCAGCGCAGGCAGAGCCACAGGCCCTCGGTCTGGATCCGCAAGAGGCGGTCCTGGCGGGCCTGGTCCCGCGGGTCGACGACGAACCGGTACAGCTTGGCGAGCGCCATCGGCCCCGGGAAGGACGCATCGGCCTCGACCGCGGGGCATGCGGAGTAGCAGGCGGCGCACGCGATGCATCGCGGGGTCTCGCGGAACTGCTCGACCTGCGCCGGGGTCATGGAGGTCTCCCTCCCCTCGGGCATCGGGCGCAGCGGATCCGTGATGAGGTGGGGCCGCATCCGATCGTAGGCCTCCCAGAAGGACGTTTGGTCGACGACGAGATCGCGGACGCCGCCCTGATTGCGCATCGGCTCGATCACGATCCGTCCGTGCTCGGCGATCTCGGGTCCGATGGGGGTCTGACATGCGAGCCGGCTCTTCGAGTTGATCTGCATCGCACACGAGCCACAGATCGCGCTTCGGCATGAGTATCGGAGGGTCAGGGACGGGTCCTGTTCGGCCCGGATCCGCAAGAGCGCGGTCAGCACCGGGGTGTGCGGGGGAAGCTCGAGCGTGAACCGTTGGTACCGCGGCGCACCGCCCGCCGCGGAATCGTGCCGGAAGACGTCGATCTGGGCCGATACCATCTTCTCCGGCATCAGTACACGCGCTCCTTCGGTTCCCACCGGGTATAGCCCACCGGCGCATAGGTCAGGTTCGGTCCCTCGGGGGTCTTTCGCGCCAGCGTGTGCCGCATCCAATGGGCGTCGTCCCGCGAGGGATAGTCCACTCGGGAGTGCGCTCCCCGGCTCTCGGTCCGGGCGAACGCTCCGACGACGATCACCTCCGCCAGCTCGAGCATGTGACCGGTCTCCAGTGCATCGGTGAGGTTGAGGTTGTACACGTTCGAGCGGTCGACGACTCGTACCTGTTCGAATCGCTTTTGGATGGCACGGATCTGCCGCAGCCCCTCGAGAAGGTCCGCTTCGGTCCGATAGATCCCGACGTACCGGTCCATGGTCTGCTGCATCGCCGTCCGGATGGCCTGGGGGTCCTCTCCATCGGTGCGGGACATCATGCGCCGGACAGGTGCTTCGGCGTCGGCGACGTCCGAGTCGTTGAGCTCCGGCGCGCTCGCGCTCGCGGCGTGCGCCGCGGCCGCGAGTCCCGCTTGCTTGCCGAAGACGAGCGTCTCGAGCAAGGAGTTGCCTCCGAGCCGGTTGGCTCCGTGGATCGATACACAGGCCGCCTCGCCCGCGGCGTAGAGCCCCGCGATGTTCGTCTCTCCGCGGATGTTCGTTCCCACTCCGCCCATCATGTAGTGCTGGGCCGGGAAGATGGGGATCGGACTCACGACCGGATCGACGCCCGCGAAGTTTCGGCAGAAGTCGCAGATCTCCTGGAGGCGGGTCTCGATGCGCTCCTTCCCCAGGTGCATCAGCTCGAGGTGGACGAAATCCCCCGGGAACCCTCGGCCTTCGCGAACCTCGGTCACGATCGCCCGTGAGACCACGTCTCGGGAGGCGAGGTCGAGGACGTGGGGGGCATACTTCCCCATGAACCGCTCCCCGAGGACGTTCTTCAGAATCCCGCCCTCCCCTCGAGCGCCTTCCGTGATGAGGATTCCCGACTCGAGGAGAGCGGTCGGATGGAACTGGACGAACTCCAGGTCCTTGAGCAACGCCCCGGCATCGTACGCCGCAGCGACCCCGTCCCCGGTGCACGTGTGAGCGTTCGTGGTCCGCCCGTAGATCCGACCGGCCGGCCCCGTCGCAACGATCACGCTCTTCGCGGCGATACCCTCGAACTGCCCGGTGCGCCGATCGAACGCGACGATTCCCTGGACCCGCCCCTCCCGGACGACGATGTTCGTAAGGTCCCATTCTTGGTAGAGCGTGAAGTGCTCCGTGCCGAGGCGCTCCCACAGCGCCTGCAGCAGGGCGAGCCCGGTTCGATCCGCCGCATAGATCGTGCGGGGGAATCCCTGACCGCCGAACGGCCGTCGAGCGAGCGAACCGTCCTCGGCCCGGCTGAAGATCGTGCCGTAATGCTCCATCTCGACGACGGTCGGGCCGGCCTCGCGGCAGAAGAACTCGATCGCGTCTTGATCGCCGAGGTAGTCCGAGCCCTTCACCGTGTCATAGATGTGGGTGTCGACCGAATCCTCCTTCCCCACGGCCGCGTTGATCCCGCCTTGCGCCGCGCCGGAATGGGATCGTAGCGGGTGCAGCTTGGAGATGATGGCGACGTCGCGCCGGGCCTCGACGGCGGCGAGCGCCGCGCGCTGACCGGCGAGGCCGGCCCCCACTACGAGCACCTCGTGACGTCGCATGATGCTTCGGTGCCCCCGAGCCGTCCCGGGGATTAATGTTTCCCACCCTCCGATGCCGTACTCGGTCCGGAAAACGTCGCGCGCGCGAGCGGCCGGGAGGCACGTGCGCTTCCGTCGGTGGTGGAAGCGTAATTCGTTCGCGAGCGGTTATATACCGACCCACGGTCCCCCGGTCGTCTTCCCCACCTCGGTGGGAGGTCGATCGATGCAGAACAGGGTCAACGCGATGGATGAGGACCGGCTGCTCAAGGGCACGACCACGATCGGTCTCGTCTGCAAGGACGGGGTCGTCCTCGCGACGGAACGCCGGGCGACCGCCGGCAACATGATCGCGAACAAGCAGACCCAGAAGCTGTTCAAGATCGACCAGAACATCGGCATCACGATCGCGGGCCTGGTCGGCGACGCCCAGACCCTCACGCGCTACCTCAAGGCCGAGGTCTCGCTCTACCGGCTGCGGCGCAACGGCCAGCTCAGCGCCGAGGGCGCGGCGACTCTGCTCGCCAACATCCTCTCGGGGAACCGGATGTTCCCGTTCTACGCATGGCTGATCCTGGGCGGCGTCGACGCGAAGGGCGGCCACGTGTTCTCCGTCGACCCCGCCGGGGGCTCGATCGAGGACCGGTACGTTTCGGTCGGGAGCGGTTCGACCTTCGCCTACGGGGTCCTGGAGGAGGCGTACAACCGCGAGCTCTCGGTCGCCGACGGCGTCGATGTGGCCCTGCGGGGGCTGACGGTTGCGATGAAGCGCGACAGCGCGAGCGGGGACGGTTACCTCGTTCACTCGATCACAAGCAAGGAATATCACGAATTCTCCGACGACGAAATCAATAAACGCCTCAAGGCGTTGAAGATCCCGTTGCCTCCGGTCCTCGCGTAACCTGCGCGGGGGCTGGATCGCGGCCCAACCCCTTCTCTCCAACCCCTTCCGAAGTAGATGAGTTTCGACTCGCTCATAGAGCAAACGAAAGAGGCACTGCGAGAAGTGCTGCCCGAATCGGTGGTCGTCACCGACATCGAGCTGGAAGGCCCACACATCGTGCTGTACACGAAGCAGCTGGACTCCTTCCTATCGGGGGGAGACCTGCTCCGCCAGATTGCCCAGCGACTCCACCGCCGCGTCCTCGTCCGGAGCGACCCGGCGAGCCTGATCGATCCGAAGGAGGCGGAGAAGCTGATCCGCGAGACGATCCCGCCCGAGGCGGAGATCACCCAGCTGTTCTTCGAGCCCGAGACGGGCGAGGTCAGCATCGAGGCGTCGAACCCCGGGGCCGCGATCGGCCGGGGCGGCTCGACGCTCAACGATCTCAAGCGGCGGATCGGCTGGATCCCGACGGTCGTCCGCACGCCCCCGATCCCGTCGAAGACGGTCGAAGAGGTTCGCATCCACCTGAGGAACGTCTTCGACGAGCGGCGGGCGTTCCTGAAGAAGGTCGGGATGCGCATCGCGCGGGATCGACTTCCCGAGAAGCTCTGGGTCCGGAGCACCGCCCTCGGCGGTTACCGCGAGGTCGGTCGGAGCGCCCACTTGCTCTCGAGCCAGAATTCGAAGATCATGATCGACTGCGGGCTCGATCCCGGCTCCGACCGGACCCCGTACTTCAGCGCCCCGGAGCTCCTCCCGCTCGACTCGCTCGATGCGGTCGTGATCACTCACGCCCATCTGGACCACGTGGGACTCGTTCCGGTGCTCCTCAAGTACGGGTACAAGGGGCCGATCTACTGCACGGCCCCCACCCGCGACCTGATGACGCTGATGCTCCTCGATGCGATCAAGGTCGTCAACCAAGAGGCCCGCAAGGGCCTGTACGATTCCTCCCACGTGCGGGAGCTCGTCCAGCGGGTGATCCCGCTGCGGTGGGGCGAGACCACCGACATCTCTTCCGACGTGCGGCTGACGCTGCACAACGCGGGGCACATCCTCGGCTCGTCGATCTGCCACTTCCACATGGGCGATGGGGACCACAACCTCGCCTACTCGGGGGACATCAAGTTCGAGCGGAGCTGGCTGTTCAACCCGGCCACGAACCGCTTCCCCCGTCTCGAGACCCTGGTGCTCGAATCGACCTACGGAGGGTTCCGCGACGTCCAGCCGACGCGCCAGCAGGCGACGGAGGACTTCACGCACCTCGTCAACAAGGTGCTCTCCCGACGAGGCCACCTCATCGTGCCCGTGTTCGCCGTCGGCCGATCCCAGGAGGTCATGCTCGTGCTCGAGGAGAAGATGCGGGAGGGCAAGATCCCGCAGGTCCCCGTGTACCTCGATGGGATGATCTTCGAAGCGACCGCGATCCACACCGCCTATCCGGAGTTCCTCAACAGCCAGCTCCGCACGCAGATCTTCCAGCAGGGGGACAACCCGTTCCTCTCCGACATCTTCCACCGGGTGGATTCCTCCACGATGCGGATGGGCATCCTCGACTCCAAGGAGCCGTGCATCGTGCTCGCGACCTCGGGCATGATGAGCGGAGGACCCGTCATGGAGTACTTCCGCGCCTGGGCCCACGACGAGAACAATGGGCTCCTGTTCGTCGGGTACCAGGCCGATGGGACGTTCGGCCGGCGTCTGCAACGCGGACTCTCCGAGGCGACGTTCATGGAGGGCCCCCGGCAGTCCGGCGTCGCGGTGCGCCTGGAGCTCGCCACAATCGAAGGGTTCTCGGGCCACTCCGACCGGGTGCAGCTGATGAACTTCGTCGCGTCGCTCGATCCTCGGCCGCAGCGGATCATCCTCAACCACGGCGAGGAGTCCAAATCGCTCGATCTCTCCTCGAGCCTGCACAAGCGCTTCAATCTCGAGAGCCGGGTGCCGTACAACCTCGAGGCGATACGGCTGCTGTGAACCTACCGACGCTCAGTCGTCCGGCCCATCGAGGCGCGTAAGCTCCTCGATCGTGAACTCGGCGAAGCCGCGGCCCCCCGACGCGTGGCGAACCATCCGCCCGATCCCTCCCCACTCTACTCCCGCGGGGATCTCCCCGCTCGCGAGCCGGTCGAGAACAGCACGAAAGCCTCGACGCTCCGCTTCGTACGGGGCATCCGAGCCCGACCATGGTTGGCTCCCGCGCCGCACGTCGACCGTATCACCGCGGACGAGCCAGATCCCCACGCGACGCGCGAGCGGCGTGGTGCGCACGCGCATCAACCGCTCGGCGCTCCGTTCGGAGGCCACGGCGACCGCCACCCAGTCCCCCCAGGCTCGGCGGCGGAGTGCTTGAGCGAACACGCGGGGCCCGTCGGCGAGCTTGAGTTCGACGAGGCCGACCTCTTCGTTCCGCTTCGCGACCACGTCGAAGTAGTCGCGCCCGTCCGGATCGACCCAGACTCGGTAGCCGAGCGCTTCGAGGTGGCGGCGCACCGGGCCCGCGAGCTCGTGCTCGGAGGCGGGCCGACCCCGGCTCATGGGCCGCTTCGCAGGAACCAACGATCGAGCCGGGAGCGGGGGATCTGGAGGAGGATCGGGCGTCCGTGCGGGCAGGAGTAGACCGCCTCCGTGCCCTCGTACAATGCATCGAGGACCCGGGAGATCTCCCCCGGGGCGACCGGGTCCCCGGCCCGGATCGCCGAGTGGCACGCGATGGAAGCGGCCGTGCGTTCCATCGCCCCATCGGGGACGGTCGGACGCGCGCCCGCGGCGAGCTCGTCGAGCAGGGCGCTCAGTCCCTCGGCCCGGGCGCGCCCGCCCCTCCACGCGGGTACCGAACGGACCCGGTGCGCGTCCCCTCCGAACGGTTCGACCGTGAAGCCGGCGGAGTGCACCGCCTCGGTGTGGGCAAGGAGGGCGGCGCGTTGCGTGTTCGTGAGGTGGATCGTGATCGGTTCAACGAGCTCCTGGCGTGCGAGCTTTCCTTCGCGGAGGAGCGCGTCGTAGAGCAGCCGTTCGCTGGCGGCGTGCTGATCGACCAGCACCAGTCCATCATCGCTCTCCGCGACCCAGTACAGCGCCCCGACGCACCCGAGGAGGGTGAGCCGGGGTCGCCCTCGCGCCGATGCGGCAAGTCGGGTAGGGGACTCGGTGGTGTCCAGCCGACGCTGGGAAGCCGGACCCGACGCCGCCACCGCATCCAGGCGAGGAAGGGGTGGGAGCGAGGAGAGATCGACACCGCGCGTCTCCACCAGAAAGCGCTGAGCCCGGGCCGTCGCGGATGGGTCCGGCAGCTCGGCCAGCGGCGGGGCCCCGATCAGGGCGTGTCGGACGGCGAGCCGAACGGCGTCGGCGATCTCGGTCTCCCGCGTGAATCGGACCTCCCGCTTCGTCGGGTGGACGTTGACGTCGAGCCGCTCGGGCGGGAGCTCGATGTGGAGCACGCCGATGGGGTAGCGGGTCTTGGGAATGTAGTCGTGATAGGACACTCGAACCGCCTGGGCGATTGCGCGGGCCTGGATCGTTCGCCCGTTCGCCGCGAGGTACAGACCCCGCGAGTGTCCGATCGCCGTCGCGGGTCGCCCGAGCACGCCGCGGACGTGCCCGCCGCCGGGCAGGTCGCCGTCGACGGCGAACGATTGGTGGAGGATCTCCGGTCCGAGCACGCGCGCGGCCGCATCCCGGAGATCGGAGGTGGCCGGATACGCGCCGACCTCGCGTCCGTCGATCTCGATCCAGATGCCAACGGCGGGATGCGCGAGGTACAGGTGGTCGATCGTGCGCAGGACCTCCATCTGCTCGGCCGCGGGCGCGTGCAAGAACTTCCGCCGTGCGGGGGTGTTAAAGAACAGATCCTCCACCTCGACGGTGGTCCCGACGGCGCGGCCCGCTTCGAATCGCCCGAGAATCTCGCCTCCCGCCACGGTGATCCCGGCGGCCGCCGCCGCTCTCGCGGTGCGCGAGCGGATCCGGAACTTCGAGACGGAGGCGATCGCCGCGAGCGCCTCCCCGCGGAACCCGAGAGTTCGGATCCCCTCGATCGAGCCATCCACGTCCAGCTTGCTCGTCGCGTGGCGCTCGATCGCGAGCTCGAGTTCGTCGGCGGGGATGCCTCCGCCATCGTCCGCGACCTCGATACGTCGTAGACCCCCCCCCTCGAGCCGAACGATGATCTCCTCGGCCCCGGCATCGACCGCGTTCTCGACCAGCTCCTTCACGACGGACGCCGGCCGTTCAACGACCTCGCCGGCCGCGATCCGTCGGATGGTCTCTGGGGTGAGACGGCGGATGGGAGAGCGCGAGGCGGCCGCGCTCACGGCGCTCGCTCCGAGGGGTGACTCTCCAGCGCCTTGCGTCGCAGCTCGGCGAGCTTCGCGAGGGCTTGCATCGGGGTCAGGTGGTCGATCTCGAGGTCCCGTAGCTCCTCGACTATCGGTGAGGGGGGTGCCGGGGCTTCGGCAGAGAGGAGCACCGCCTGGGTGTACTTTCCTGCGCGGGTCGTGGTTCCGCGCGAGCGGCCCGGCAACTCCACGCCTTCCATCTCGAGCTGGCGGAGCAGCCGATCGGCCTCGTCGAGCACATCCTTGGGTAGGCCGGCCAACCGCGCCACGTGCACCCCGTAGCTGCGATCCGTGCTCCCCGGCACGAGATGGTGCAGGAAGACGATCCCCTCCGGTCGCTCTTGGACGGCGAGATGGGCCTGACGCGCGGAGGAGAGCCCTTCGACGAGCTGGGTGAGCTGGTGGTAGTGGGTCGCGAGCACGGTGCGGCACCGGGTGACGTCGTGGAGGTGCCGGATCGTCGCCCACGCTACGGCGAGCCCGTCGAAGGTGCTCGTTCCCCGGCCGACCTCATCGAGGAGGACCAGCGATCGCTCGTCCGCGTTGCGCAGGATCTCCGCGACCTCGGTCATCTCCACCATGAAGCTCGACTTCCCCCGGCCGATCTCGTCCGTGAATCCCATACGGGTGAAGAGTCCCGAGACAATCCCGACCCGGGCGTACTGGGCCGGTACGAGCGAGCCGGCTTGCGCGAGCACCACGATCAGCCCGATCTGGCGCATGTACGTCGATTTGCCGGACATATTCGGGCCGGTCAGCACCAGGAGTCGCGCGCTCTGCGCGTCGAGCTCGGTGTCGTTCGGCACGAACCGCTCTCCGAGCATCCGGTCGAGGACCGGGTGACGCCCGCCGCGAATGGTCAAGTTCGAGGAGAGGTCCACCGTGGGGCGGACGCAGCGGCGGCGCTCGCCGACGCGCGCGAAGGACAGGAGCGTGTCGAGCGCTCCCACGCCGCGCCCGATCCGGTGGATCGCCGGAACATCGGCGTCGATCTCCGTGAGGAAGCGCTCCCACCGTGCGGCTTCCTCCGTCCGCAGGTGATCCCGGGCGTCGAGGATACGGCGTTCGATCTCCTCGAGGGCTTCCGACGTGAACCGCTCCGCCTGGGCGACCGTTTGACGGCGTCGGAAATGTCCCGGCACCTTCTCGAGGTGGGGCCGGGAGACCTCGAAGTAGTACCCGAACACCTGGTTGTAGCCGATCTTGAGCGTGCGGATCCCGCTCGCCTCCCGCTCCTTCGCTTCGAGCGCGGCCATCTCGTCGGTCGCGGCGCGCTCGGTGGCAATCCATCGATCGATCTCGGGGGCGTGCCCGGAGCGGAACAGCCCTCCGGCGCCTTCCGTCGCGGGAGGTTCGTCCGGCAGCGCCGAGCGCAACCGTTCGAGGAGGCGCGTCGGCGGGACCATCGAACGCACGACCGTTTCGAGGAGGGGAGGATCCGAGGGCACGAGGAGGGAGTCGGCGAGCGCGGCGGCCCGGGTCAGTCCATCGCGCAGCGCGGCGAGCTCGGGCGGCCGAACGCGCCGGCCCGCGAGGCGCGAAGCGATCCGGGCGAGATCGGGGACCCCGGCCAGGCTCTGGCGGATCTCCTCGATCGCGGCCCCGCGGCGGCCGAGCGCCTCCACCGCGTCCTGACGCGCCACGATCGCGTCGAGGTCGGCGAGGGGCGCGCGAAGCCAAAAGCCGAGGGTCCGCCGGCCGGCCGCGGTCACGGTCTCGTCCCACGCCGCGATGAGCGTGGCTCCGTGGGGATCGTCCGGGTTCATCGGTCGACTGATCTCGAGATGGCGCAGCGTCTTCGCGTCGAGCACGAGGCGGCGTCGCTCCCGTGCGCCGTCCACTACGGCGACGTACGGCAACAGCCGCGGCTGCGTCGAGCGGACGTAGGCCGCAAGGATGCGATCCGCGACATCCGCGGACTCTCCGGCTTCGCCTCCGCTACGAAGGCCCACGGGGAGCTCCGTCGCGTCCATCGGCGGTGGGGCGATCTCGAGCCGTGTCCCGGGGAACTCCTTTCGGAACACCGCGGGAATCTCGGTCGATCGGCCCTCGTGAGGAGGGGGAGCGTAGAGAATCTCTCGAGGGGAGAACGGCGCGAGGGCCGTCGCGAGCCCGTCGACCCCCGGTCCATCCGCCGGGCCGCGATGCCACTCTCCGGTGCTGATATCCACGAGGGCGTACGACCCCGGCCCGGAATCGGTCGCCCGGGCCACGGCGAGAAAATTGTGATCCGGACCGCCGAGGAGGCCGTCCTCGACGACCGTTCCGGGGGTCACGACGCGGGTGACCTCGCGCCGCACGAGACCCTTCGCGAACTTCGCGTCCTCGACCTGGTCGCACAGCGCGACCTTGTACCCCTTCTTGACGAGCCGCCCGAGATACGTCTCGATCGCGTGCTGGGGGACGCCGGCCATCGGCGTTCGCTTCCCCTGGGCGTCCGCCGAGCGTGCGGTCAGCACGACGTCGAGCTCCCGCGACAGGAGCTTCGCATCCTCCCCGAAGGTTTCGTAGAAATCTCCGACCCGAAAGAGGACGAGATGGCCGGGGTACCGGGCTTTGACCGACTCGTACTGGTCGAGGAGCGGGGTGCCGCTGCTCGTCTCCGACATCTGAGGGTGGCGACGAGGGCGTGCGATATAACCCGTTGTGAGGGGGCGCGAAACGGGAAGGGCGCTGAGGGGGAGATTTGAACTCCCGAGGCGAATCGCCACCAGTTTTCAAGACTGGCGCCTTCCCGGGCTAGGCTACCTCAGCGCGGCCGTCAAGGAACCGACGCCGACGGCATAAACGTATGGTCCCAGGGCCCGCGCTCGGGCCGCTAGATGCAGGTGCCGGGAGCTTCGCCGCGGATCGATCGCGATCCGCCGTTTCGAACCCGGGCGGTCAGCTTGGAAGGCTGACATCCTACCACTAGATTACACCTGCACGGCTTTGCGCGGGCGCCCCGAGGACGGGGTCGTGTCGTTAATGCTTTGCCTTTGGACCGGCACCCGTCGAGGGCGCGCGACCGGGCCCGTTCGCGGGGGGGTTCGCGGGCGGCTCCTTACGCGCACGCCCAGAGTCGCTCGCCGTGCTCGCGTTGAGGTCGACCAGCGCGACGCGCTCGAGGACCAGCCCCTCCCAGGAGCTCTGCGCCACGGCCGCACGATCTGCCCCGCCGATCCCCAACCGTTCGAGCGTCGCCTCGCTCGGAGGAACGGGGTAGGCGTCCGGGTCGAGCACGAGGCCGAAGCGCTTGAGGAGCGGACCCGGCTCGAGCGGACGTTCTCCCACGAGCACGAACCGCTCGGTGTCCGCGGCCACGCCGACCTTCGCGAGCGCACGGCCGAGCTGATCATCCCCGGCGACGTAGAGCGCGAACTCCGCCCCTCGGTCCCGCAGGCGCGACTCGCCGTGCTCGCGTGATCTACCGAGATGCGCCCACGCCGAGAGGAGGTGGCGTTCCCCCGCGATCGCACGACCGTCAAACAGGGCCACCAGCGCGTCCGATTCGAGCGCGAGGGCACGCAAGGTCCGGATCATCGCGCCCGCATCGGTCTTCGCATTCCCGGCCCGTCGCGCTCCGACCGCCCAGAGCTTGCGATTCTCGGTGGCGGGCAGCGGAGTCATGGAGCTGGGGTTCACTCCTGGAGGAATCGAAGGAACTCTTCGTGGGTCCGGGGCTTCAACGTGTAGTTCTCCCTCTTCTCCTGGCCAATCGTGGAGGTCGGAGTGGGCCCGTAGTCGTGGCCGGGCAACACGACGAGCGCGTCGTCTAGACGGATTACGCGACCGAAGAGGCTGTCGTACATCTGCGATGGGCTTCCTCCCGGCAGATCCGTCCGGCCGCATTCGCCTACGAACAGGGTGTCGCCCGTGGCGACGTTCCCCTCGAAGAGATAGAGTACCGAGTCCGCGGTGTGCCCCGGAGTGTGGAGCACGTCGAAACGGATCCGTCCGATCTCGATGCGATCGCCATCGTCGACGGATCGATCCTGGCCGAGCGGAGCCGAGCGGTGAGCGACCACCTTCGCGCCGGTGCGTTCGCGCACCTCCCCGTTGCCCGCGATGTGATCCGCGTGACTGTGGGTGTTGAGGACGTACCGCACTTGGACCCGGTGCGCGTCGATCGAGCGGAGGACCGGCTCGATGCCGTAGGAGGGATCGATAACGACCGCGTCCCCGCCCTCCCCGCTCGCCACGAGGTAGGTGAAGTTGAGGTACGGGCCGACCCGGTGCTGTTCCAGGATCACGAAACGGCGCAGGGGCGGTGTGTATTTGACGCTCGGTGGGGTCGAGGGTGCCTCAGGGAGGGCTCTCTTCGCTCGTTCGCCGGCCCGTCACGGCGTCCAGGACGACCCGTCCGTCGTTCCCCTCCACGTACCAGAAGGGTACATAGATCAGGACCCGGGGACCGATCTCGATGTCCCCGATCGCCGGAGGGAGGCGTCGGGTCTCGATCACGATCGCTTCGCCGTGCTGTTCGGTGTGATCGACGTTCACCGTATGGTGACGTCGGATCGCCTGGAGCGCAATCGCGAGGGCCTGAGGTTCGGTGATCTCCGGATGCAGGCGGGGCTGGTGACCGGGGAGATCACTGACGAGCTCGCGCTCCTGCGGCTCCCAGATCTCGGCTCGGCGAGCGAGTGCATTGACGGCGACCACGTGGTCGGACACGACGCCCGCTCCACCGTGGGCGGAGGGGGCCCGCACCCGGTAGGGAGCGAGGAAGTACGGAACGAGCCGCAAGGTGTAGCGCACGCCGACGCCCGCGACCAGCGCTTCGACCTCCTCCTGACCGATCCGCGGACGGATCGTGTTCGCGCCCTCCGGTATGAGGAGGGCCGGTGCGACCAGACCTGCTGCGGGGGAGGAATCCGGGCCTTCGGGGACTGGGAGCATGGGGCCGAGCAGGAGCTCTCCAAGTGCAGGGCCGAGGGTCCCGGGATCGAGCACCTCGATGCCCCGACGCGCCGCCAGCTGTCGAGCGACCTCCCCGGGGTCTGCCGGGTAGTACAATACGCGATGGACGGAATCCGGTGGGTACCACGATTCGAAGTCCGCGGGCGAGTTGAGCGCGGCCGCGGCCACGAACGCCCGACGGTCCCACGCCCGGACGGAGATCCAGCCCTGCGGCTGATCTTCGATCCGGTATCCCGCGGCCTCGAAGAGGCGGCGCAGTTCTGCGGCCGTACCTGCCCCCTCTCCCATCGCCTCTCAACGATGGGAGCGGGCCCTAATATCTTCCTTCGGGGAGTGGTGCCGGTCGGCCGAAGCCATTTAGAGCGATCCGCGCGTGGACGCGCTCGCCGATGGGGGAAAATGCCCACCTCCGCGTCGCAGAGGTCTCCCAGCAGGACGTCGGCCTCGGGGCCGCTCGTCTCGACAACCAGACGCGCCAGCGGCTGAAGGTCGGGATCGGGGATATCGTCGAGATCCGGGGTCGCAAGACGACCCCCGCTGTGGTGAGCCGGGCGCCCGCCGACGACGAGGGAAAAGCACTCGTCCGCGTCGAGGCGGTCGTTCGCCGCAACGCCGGCGTAAGCATCGGGGACCGCGTCCAGGTGACCCGCATCGACTGCCCACTCGCCGACGCGATCACCATCGCACCGATCTACGCCGGCTCCTCTCGCATGGACCTCGGACCGGGGCTGGACGCTTTCGTCCAGAAGGCGCTCGCGCGACGCCCGTTCGTTCGCGGGGACGTGTTCGTGATCCCCGGGGTCTTCCTCATGGGGGGCTCGCTACCGTTCATGGTCGTCTCGACACAGCCGAAGGGGATCGTCCAGGTGGCGCCCTCGACCCTAATCACGATCAAGGAGGAGACGGTCAGCGAGACCGAGGTCTCAGCCCCCCGGATCTCCTACGAGGACATCGGCGGCCTGAAGGAGAAGCTCGGGCGCGTCCGGGAGGTGATCGAACTCCCCCTCAAGCACCCCGAACTCTTTGACCGGCTCGCCATCACCCCACCGAAGGGCGTCCTGCTCTACGGACCCCCGGGCACGGGCAAGACGTTGATCGCGAAGGCCGTAGCCAACGAGGCCGGGGCGCACTTCATCGGGATCCAGGGCCCCGAGATCATCTCGAAGTACTACGGAGAGAGCGAGAAGGAGCTCCGGGAGAAGTTCGAGGAGGCCGAGAAGAACGCCCCGAGCGTGATCTTCATCGACGAGCTCGACTCCATCGCACCCCGACGGGACGAGGTCGTCGGCGAGGTCGAGCGACGGGTCGTCGCCCAGCTTCTCACGCTCATGGACGGGCTCTCCGGCCGAGGGAACGTCATCGTCATCGGGGCGACCAATCGGGAAGAGGCGATCGATCCGGCGCTGCGGCGCCCGGGGCGGTTCGACCGCGAGATCGAGATCGGGGTCCCGACCCAGGCCGGGCGCCTCGAGATCCTCCAGATCCACACCCGCGGCATGCCCATCGAGGGGACCGAACGCGAGCGCGAACGGACCCTGCGGGAGCTCGCCGCCCTCTCCCACGGGTTCGTCGGAGCCGATCTCTCCGCGCTCGCCCGCGAGGCGGCGATGCGGGCGCTCCGCCGGTACCTGCCCGAGATCGACTTCGACCAGCCGATCCCCATCTCCCTCCTGGAGCGCATGAAGGTCACCGACAAGGACTTCCGAGAGGCGCTCAAGCAGATCGAGCCGTCGAGCCTGCGCGACGTCACGATCGAGATCCCCTCCACGCGCTGGGAGGAGGTCGGAGGGCTCGCGAGCGTCCGCCGGATCCTCGAGGAATCGGTCGAGTTGCCGTTCAAGAACCCCCAGGTCTTCGAGCAGATGGGGATCGAACCGTCTCGCGGGATCTTGTTCTACGGGCCTCCCGGGGTCGGGAAGACCCTGCTCGCCAAGGCCGCGGCCACCGAGAGCCAGGCGAACTTCATCTCGGTGAAGGGACCCGAAGTGATGAGCAAATGGGTCGGGGAGAGCGAGAAGGCGATCCGGATGATCTTCAAGAAGGCCCGTCAGGCCTCCCCCTCGATCGTCTTCATCGACGAGATCGATGCGATCGCGCCGAAGCGCGGGCTCCAGAGCTCGAGCGGCGTCACCGAGCGGATCGTCAACCAGCTCCTCACCTCGATCGACGGGCTCGAGTCGTTGGAGCGGGTGCTCGTGCTGGCGGCCACCAACCGACCGGACATCATCGATGAAGCGCTCCTGCGCACGGGGCGCTTCGACCACTTGCTCTACGTGGGACCCCCCGACTCGGTCGGACGGCTCGAGATCCTCAAGGTGCACACCCGGAAGATGCCGCTCGCTCACGACGTCGATCTCGAGCAACTCGCCGCGCGCACGGACGGGTTCGTGGGGAGCGACCTCGCTGCCCTCTGCCGCGAGGCGGGACTCGGGGCGATCCGCGAGAACGTGAAGGCCACGAAGGTGGGGATGGCTCAGTTTGATGCGGCCCTGCGACACTTGCACCCGTCGTGCGATGCCGAGAGCCTGCGGTTCTACGAGGAGTTCTCGCGCCACCTCCTCCGCGAGCGGGCGACGCGGCGCAAGGAAGAGCCCGTCCAGGCGATCTACCGATAGAGAACGCCTCGGCCGGCGGCGGACCGCACCGTTTGTTAGGCAAGCTATATGTATAGCGACTAGGTTCGCCGCCGAGTCCTCCGATAGGGGGACGATAGAAACGGGAGTCGTGAAGTCGTTGCATCGAGCCGTGCCGCAGGTCGCCTTGGTGGGATTGGTCTTGGTCGTCCTCTTGGCCGCAATTGTGCCGGTCGGGGCCGCCCCGGCTACGACGACAACCACGTACACGCTGTACGGGTACGTCACGCAGCCGACGGGCGCGCCTAACCCGGTTCCGGGCGGGGTCACGGTCAGCCTCGTCTCCCAGGCCACGAACCAGACCTACACGACCACCACGATCGGGTCGAGCGGTCAGTTCACGTTCTCGAGCGCCACCAACGCCCCGGGGCTCGCTCCGGGCTGGTGGGGCGCCTGGGTCGCGCCGCAGGCGAAGCTCAGCCTCTCGGGCTGCAACCCATGTGCGGCCATCCCTCAGAACCCGAGCCCCGCGTTCCACTACTTCTCAGCGGCGAACCTCAGTTCAACCGGACCCGGCGCGCCCGTGGCGATCACGGGGGTCTCGATTCTTCCGTACTCGTCGACCCTTAACGGGACCGTCACGTACGCCGGCCGAACGGTCGTCTCGACCGTGGAGATCCTGGACCCCGCCTACAACGCATTCGTCCTGAGCTCGAACACCACGAGCTCGAACGGGTCGTACAGCCTGCGCGCTCCCGAAGGGACCTGGGTCGCGGAGACGATCGTTCCGGGCCCGACCACGCACTACAACTTCACACAGGTCGTGATCAACGCGGCCCACGAGTTCCGCAACATCTCGGCCAACAACTACCTCATCTCGGGCTTCGAGAACATCGCCGGAACGAGTCCCGCCGTCCACGTGCCCAACGGAGGGAACGTCACCATCTACGACCCGAATAACGGGTACATCTACTCCGGCAGGACCTCGCCCGGTGGGTTCTACTCGTTCGGCACGTACCCCCTCAACTTCGCGAGCGGGCCGCAGCCGTTCGACGTCTTCCTGTCGTCGGTCGGCTACTCCACCGCGTACTACGCCCAGACGGTGTCCGCGAACTCGCCGGTCTACCAGAACGTGGCCGTGACGGCGATCACGCCGCCGGCCGTCTACAACACCGTGCTGAACTTCTCGGGCTTGACGCTCGGCACGACCGGGAACGGAACCCTTTCCGTCAACACCACGGCGCAGCTCAGCTCGAACGCCGTCCTCCCGTACTTCGCGAACGCCTCGGTCGGCGACCTGTGGTCGCAGCTCGGGCTCGACTACAACTCCTCGGTCTACTTCCCGGCCTCGTCGCTGGGGGCGGCCGCGTCCGCGATCCAGTTGGCCGGTCCGTTCTTCCCGGCGGTCCAGGCAGCGACCACGGTCAATGGCACCGCCTTCACCGAGCCGGCCACGAACACGTTCACCTACGCGTCCACCTGCACGGCCGGTTCCTGCGGTCCGACGAGCACCGCCACACTGACCCTGAACTACGCCCAGAGCTACGCGCTGAGCTCTACGCTCCGGGCGAACAACAGCAAGTACACGCTCCAGTTCGACTACCGCTACCCCACGCGCGCGCAGGCGTTCGTCTACAACGTCGTCCTTCCCCAGGGATACTCGCTCGTGGCGGGGACGACCGCCCCGACGAACACCCTGCTCAGCGCGACGGGAAGTGGAAGCACGTGGACGTCCTTCTCGCTCACCCCGCTGTCGAGCGGGTCGGGAAGCGGCACGGCGACCCTCTCGATCGTCAAGTACGGAGGGGTCACGGCCGCCGTGAACGCGTCCGCCGCGAGCTTCACGTTCTCGCAGGCGAACGTCCTCAACCAGAGCAAGGGCAACTACACCGTCGTGGTCGGAGAGGGCCAGGGCGTTACGTTCAGCGCGTCGAACTCGATCTATCCCGCGGGGACCAACGGCTCACAGTTCGTATGGCACTTCGGGGATGGGAGCTCGCCCGTCTCGACCAACAGCCCGACGACGAGCCACACCTACACTGCCCCGACCACCTCGACTCCGCTCACTGGCAGCCTGACCGTGACGAACTCCGGTGGCCTCACGAACACCGTCGCCTTCCACGTCTGGGTCGTCCCGGCCGGCCTCACGAAGGCGAATATCTCCTACAACGCGACGGGCACCCAGGTCCGTCAGACCTCGCCCGGCGGCACCACGTACCTCTACCTCAACTGGTCGACGGCGATCCAGTTCAACGCATCGGGCAGCTCCGGCAACTTCACGGCGCCCCACGTCCCGAGCGTGCTGTCAGTCGCCTCGTTCGTGGTCACCGCGAACGACTACAAGACGGTCGCGAACTTCTCGGTCGGCCAGGGCGCGCGATTCCTCTCGAACTGGTCGCTCGCTTTCCTCGGAAACGGCCTCTACCTCACGAACGGGCTCGTCGGTACCTTCTCCGTGCCGTTCCTAGGCTGGCAGTACAACATGACCCTCACCGTCTGGGATGGTGCGGGCCACTCCGCGAGCACGAAGCTCGTCATCCTGGTCGTGGACACGCAGAAGCCCGTGCCGGCCTTCGCGATCCAGAACTCCAGTGGCCAGACGGTCCCGGGCAGCGGTGTCATCGAGGGGGCGAACGGAACCGCCCAGGTCCGGTTCAATGCCGCGAACTCCACCGACCCGAACAATGGCTCGATCGTGCGGTACTCCTGGCACATCAACAACACCGGGAACAAATCAATCCAGGTCTGGTACAACCAGACCGCGAACGCCCCCGGCTACGCGTACCCCGGTGCATGGACGTACTGGCTGACCCCGCAGTCCAAACCGTACACGATCAACCTGACCACGACCGACCGCAACTCCAACGTCGCATGGACGACTCAGGCGCTCACGGTCTCCCCGAACTCCACGACGCGGCCGATCATGGCGGCGACCAACCTGAACGCACCCGGCACGATGAACGCCGGTACGTCGTACACGATCTGGGTTAACGTCACGGTCGGAGGCGGCTCCAAGGCCGTGGCGACCAACGTACAGGTGGCGTTCTACCTCATGGCCCCGAGCGGGACCGGCTCGCAGAACTTCATCGTCAACGCGGGCTCGACTGCGGTGGCCTTCTACAACTACACCAACGGGGTCGTCAACCCGACCCCCTGGGCCTTCGGAACGATCTCGAGCCTGCCGCATAACGCCACTGTCCGTGCGCAGATCTCCTGGACGCCCGGCCCCACGGGGAACTGGATCCTCTACGCGAACGCGACCGCCTCGAACGAGTTCCCGGCCAACTACGTCAACGGCCCGAACATCGCGTCGACGCCAATCACGATCAACCAGAACCCGACCAACCTCTACATCGAGTACGGGATCATCGCGGCGGTCGCGGTGGTCATCATCGTGCTCCTGGTGTTCCTGTTCCGCCGCCGCGCCCACCGTGCGAACCCCAAGATGGGGAAGCCCGGCCTCGAGCGCGGCTCGAAGAAGGACAACAAGCAGGCGTAGAGCGGTCCGTCGGTTCTACGGACCCCGCGCCGGGGTGTTCGTAGACCGGGCCGCACGCGATCGGGCGGCGTGCTCGGCGAGTCGTGGGATCGACCAGACCGCGATGCGGACCCGATGATAGGTATCCACCACCCCGGTCCGATCGGTCGGAAAGCGCGCCCGGGCTCGCTGTACGGCCCTTCGGTGGGGTCCCTCCGGGACGTTCCACTGATTCGACCACTGCCGGTGCTCGAGGATCTGGAGGATCCCCTCCGTGCTGGTAGTGTCGGTGTACTCGATGGGCTCAAGCCATCGGTCCGGCGGCAACTCTTCGGCCAAACGCCGCTCGTGGATGCCGGGATGCGCGGTGGAGATCCCCTCCTCGGCGAGGGACCGGTAGTACTCCGAGGCCGGCCCGTCGCGCCGTTCGGGGTCCTCGAGCACCGACAGGTACTCGGTGCGGGTCACCCGAGAGATCTCGTGGAGGACGTGGGCCCAATCGACCAGGAGATGCGTGAGGTGCACCGTGATCGCGGCGTCGAACGCACCCTCGCGGAAGGGCAGGTGCGCCCCGTCCGCAACGAGACCGGCGGTGAGGCCCTTATCGACGGCGCGGCGCAGCATCGGACGCGAGACGTCCACCCCGACCACCGAGATCCCCCGCTGCACGAGAGGAGCGGAGATGCGGGCCGTTCCCACCCCGACCTCGAGGAGGGATCTCCCATCGAGCTCGGCCGCGAGGCGGGCGCCGAGCTCGTCGCTCACCGCAGGAGGAAAGCCGCGAGTGGCGTCGTAGTAATCAGCCGCACGGTCAAAGGAGGTGCGCGGCGGTCGCCGAGAATCGTCGCGATGTTCAGCCGTACGGGCCGACCTCGTCAAGCAGGTCGACGTGGGTGAGGAGCATCCGTCGGCAGCAGTACCGCTCGAGGCCGAGCGCGTCCAGTACGTCACCGGCGTTCTCCCCGCGCGCCGTCCGGTCGAGATACGGGTCCCAGAACTGGCCGATCACGGTCCCGCACGTGAAGCAGCGGATCGGGATCATCATCGTCATGTTCGATCTCCCTCCCTCGCTCCGCTCAACGGTAGGACTTCTGTCGGCGCTTGCGGGCGCCGCGGCCGCCGGGGCGCTTGGGCAGCTTCCGGCGCGGGTCGTTCACGATCAGCGAGCGATCGTAGCGCTTGAACATCTCGGCGAGCGCGGGGTCCTTGATCCAGCCGAGGAGGCCGCGCGCGACCGCCGTCCGGGCCGCCGAGGCCTGTCCCATGATGCCCCCGCCTTGGACGTGGACGGAGATGTCCACGGTCTTCCACTTGTCCCCGACCATGAGCAGCGGTTCCTGGATCTTCAGGCGAACGAGCTCGGGCTCGACGAACTCGAGCGGGGTGTCGTTGATGCGCACGCGGCCGGACCCCTTGCGGATCGAGGCGCGGGCGATCGCCTCCTTACGCTTGCCCGTCGTGAGCACGACTGTGGGCGCCTTCATACACGCGCCCCCAGAAGCTTGGAGACCTCGCCGAGTGTGATGGCGGTGCGCAGCGTCGCCGGCGCCTTCGCGATGTCGAGGACCTCGCGGGGGGTGCTCTGGTATTCGGCCGGAACTCCCATGAAGACCTCGAGGCGATCGTAGGCTTCCTTTCCCCGGGTCTTGAGGTGGGGCAGCATCCCGCGGACGGTCCGTCGGAAGATCCGGTCGGGGTAGCGAGGGAAATGGGGCCCGGAGCGCACCGAGCCTCGCGCGCGGGCGGCCGTATAGTGCGCGATCACGCTCGCGCGCGGTCCGGTAACGACGCACTTCTCCGCGTTCACCACGACGATCTGTTCGCCGGCAAGGAGGCGCTGCGCGATGAGGCTCGATGCCCGGCCGAGGACGAGGCCCGAGACGTCGACCACCTTCGCCGACGCTGCGGGAAGGGCGGCCGCCGCTTCAGCCAAAGATCCGTACCCCCGCCCCGTCGGGCTTGGACTTGATCAGCTCGTGGATCGTCAACACGGTTCCGCCGGCCGCCTGGATCTTCGAGCGCGCCGCGGGAGAGCACTGGAACGCTGCGACCGTGATCGGTTTGGAGATCGAACCATCGGCGAGGAGTTTACCGGGAACGACGACGACCTCCTCGCCCCGGACGAGTCGGTCGAGGTGTCCCACGTTCACGGGGTTCGTCTGGTGACGCGCGCGCCCGAGGCGCTGGGCCACCGCCCCCCAGATCGCGGCGTCGTTTACCTTGGCCGCGATTTGGAGCTCCCGCACGGCGTGGGAGAGCTCTGGATTCAGCTTGTCCAAGATGGGGGCCATGGGCGGAACGGCTCCGACCAAGGTCGCCGATATAAGCGTTGCCGGCCGCCGGTGGAGCCCGGGCGTGCGTCCTGAGGTTTTGGCTCTGCGGCGCCCGGCGCACTAGCCAGTTACCGCCACCGGGCGCTTCCCATCCAGCCAACGGTTAAATAGCGTGGCCCGACATGGCCGAGTGAGGCCACGATGCGCAAATTCCTCACCGAACTACGGGGAAAAACCGTAATGACCAACGACGGACAGATCCTCGGAATGATCGACAACTTCGTCGTGGATACGGTCACCGGCATCATCGCCCATGTCCTCGTCACCCCGAACGAAGATATCGAGCCCCGCCTGTTCCAGAGCGACGCGTCCGGCCGCCTCGTGCTCCCCTTCAAGAGCATGCGTGCCGTCAAGGACGTCGTCGTGATGGACATTGGCAAGTGAAGCACCTTTTCGTCCGCTAGTCTCGGTCGTCATCACCGTCCGGAACGAAGAACCGAACCTCCGTCGACTGTTCGAGGGCCTGCTCGTTCAGGAGCCGCCGTTCGAGATCGTCTTCGTCGACGCGCTGAGCCGGGATCGGAGTTTCGAGATCGCCGAGGAGTACGCCCGGCGCCATCCGGGCATCATCCTCGCCTTCCAGCGCTACGGATCCCGCGGGGTCGGGCGGAACGCGGGTGTTGCGCGCGCACGCGGGGAGTTCGTCGCCTTCATCGATGGAGACTGCGTTCCGGACCCCGCGTGGCTCTCCGCGCTGCGCCGGGAGCTCCGCCACGCTGAGGTGGTCGCCGGACGCACGGAGCCGATCGGTCGCGTCCGGTACGGAGCGCTCGAGCGGATTGAGCTCTACCAGAAGGGGAGCGACGTGACATATCCCTCCTGCAATCTCGCCTACCGGCGGGCGCTGTTCGACCGACTGGGAGGATTCGACCCTCGCTTCATCACGGCGGAGGACATCGATCTGAACCTGCGCGCGGTCCGCCGGGGCGCGACGATCCAGTACGCCCCGGACGCGGTCGTCTACCACCAGATGCGCACGACGGTCCTCCGGTTCCTCTATCAGGCCTTCTGGAACGGCTACGGTCGCAAGCAGCTGACGGAAAAGCACGGATCGCTGTGGTCGGACTACCGGCCCCGGCGGCTCCTCCAACGGCAGCGAGGCGGTATGGCGTGGCTCCGCCTCTGTGCCGCCGCATTCGGATACTCCGCGCGGATCGTGGGCGGATGGGGTTCCCGGCTCACACCGGCAGCATCGTCTCCGATCGTAGCGAGCCCGGGAACGGAACGCTGAGCGGAGCGGCGAGGACTACCCGCGTCCGGTCTTCTGCAGCTCGAGCAGATCGGCGGTCGAGACTTTCTCGCCCTTCTTGAGCCGGGCGAGGAAATCCTCTTCCTTCGGAGGCTCGGCCTCTTCGCCCCATTCGGCCGGGGCGCGGCCGCCGCGGGTCGCGTAGAGCATCTTCTCGATGTCACGCACCTCCTCAATCGCCGCGATGTGCGCGCGGTGGAGCTCGTCCGCGCGACCCTTGACCTCGATGAGCCGGGCCTGCACCTCGTCGGCCTTGCGTCGGAGCTCGTCGACCGACTCGTACAGAGCGACCATCGCCTCGTGGGCGTTCTGAGCCGCCTCGGCGTTCTGACCGACGGCCGCGTGGTGTTTCTCGGCCTCGACCCGGGCCTCGTTCATGGCCTGCAGTGCCTGATCGACCTCGGGATCGCGGCGCAGCTGCTCGTCCTGCTCCCGGATCGCCTGCTCGAGGCGCTTCATCTCCTCGATGAGGCGCTTCTCCTGCTCGGTGGTGTGCGCCGTCGTCATGTGGCGGAACTCGAGCTCCTTGAGCTCCTTCTTCATCCGCCAGACGGGGACGGCTCCGGGGCGCGGTTGGCGGTTGCGCTTGAGCTCCTGGACCCGGTCGCTGGTCTCCTGGAGCTTGCGGTTCCACTCCTCGCGGAGGGCCTTCTCCTCCCGGACCTGCTCGTTCAGCTCGTCCCGGTGCCGCCGGTGATCCTGCGCCTCCGCGCTCTTCGCGTGGAGCTCGTCGAGGATGCGGCCGCGCTCGTCCGCGATCTGACGGGCCTCCGCGTTGAGCCGGTCGCGCGCCGCCCGGTGCTCGTCCGCCCGCTGATTGGATTCGATGCGCTTGCGTTCGAGCTCTTGCGTAGCGTCGGCCAACCGACCACCTCCGACCGGCGCTCCCGATAGGGACCGGGGCATCGTTCGAGAGAGGCGGCCGATATAAGGGCTTCTCGTGAATCCCGCGGCGGGTCGAAGGCGGAGGCACGGCCGGATGCTTCCTCGGTCGCGGCAGGCTAATATCGGGCGGCCCGCTGAATTGGGGCGTGGAGGAGGTCGGCCGCATTTTCGGAGACGTCGGTCTCGGTCGCTTCCAGCTCAGCCTCACCCATCCGGTCGAGCGGGGCGACTACCTGTGCGTCGAGGACGACCTGCACGGCAGCGTGCTCTGCCAGCTCGACGATCTCCAGCGCAAGAGCGATCTCGACATCGAGCGCGCGCGCACCCTCGTCTCCGCCGACGAAGCGTCGATCCGCGAGAACCTGCTCGGCATCGCGCGGATCGTCGGGTTTCGGGACCCCCAGGGTCTCGTGAAGATCCCCACGATCCCCTTCCGCCCCGGCGCTCGGGTCTACCGCGCCGAGGACCCCCTCATCGCCAAGGTGCTCGGCCTGAGCCACCACACGAACTCCGGCGCGTACATCGGACTCCTGCGCAACCACGACCTTCGAGTGGAGCTGGACATCAACCAGCTCGTCCAACGCCACGTCAGCGTGCTGGCCAAGACGGGCGGTGGGAAGAGCTACCTCCTCGGGGTCCTCATCGAGGAGCTGCTGCGCCACAAGGTCACGTGCGTCATCATCGACCCCCACGGGGAGTACAAGTCGCTGCGAACGCCGGCCGACAAGAACGGCGCGCATCACCGCTTCGGCGTCGAATCGCAAGGCTTCTCCCGCCAGATCCAGGAGTACTCGCCCGACGTCTCCCTCAACCCCTCGGCGAAACCGTTGACGTTCTCGCTGCACCACCTCGAACCGCGCGAGCTGCTGGTGTTCATGGGGCTGACGAACATCAAGACGTTCCTCGCCCCGCTCAAGCAGCTCATCGAGCGCGTCTCGACAGCGAACCCGGACTACACCGTCGCCGATCTCGTCCGCGCCGCGGAGAGCGGCGAGGGGGCGATCGCGGAGACGCTCCACGAGCGCCTGCTCTACGTGGAGCAGACCAAGCTCCTGGGACCCCAGGGCACGAGCCTGAGCGATCTCGTGAAGAAGGGAGAGGCGACGCTGATCAACCTGCGCGGGGTCGCACCCGACGTGCAGGAGCTGGTCGCCGCCCGGATCTCGTCGACCCTGTTCGAGAACCGGAAGAAGGGCAAGATCCCACCGCTCTTCCTCGTCATCGAGGAGGCGCACAACTTCGCTCCCCAGCAGGGTCAGGTGGTCTGCTCTCGGATCCTGAAGACGATCGCGAGCGAGGGCCGCAAGTTCGGTCTCGGTCTGTGCGTCGTCACCCAGCGCGCCGCGCGCATCGACAAGAGCGTCCTGAGCCAGTGCAACACCCAGCTCATCCTCCAGGTGACGAACCCGCTCGACCTGCGCGCGATCAGCCAGTCCATCGAGGGGCTCACCGCCGGGATGACGGAGATGATCCAGTCGCTCCCGGTCGGGGTGGCCCTGATCACCGGAGGGGGCTATCACACCCCGCTCTTTTGTGAGATCCGACCCCGCGCGACCCGGCACGGCGGGGAAAGCGTCCAGATCGTCGAGAACTGAGGCGCGATCGCGCCCTAGCGGGCGTAGTCGATCAGGAACCGGGTGACGAGTCGTACGCCAAAGGCGGTCGCCCCGATGCCCTGGTACGCCGGCTGGAGCCGCCGGGTCGTGATCGTAGTGTACGCTGCGCCGGCGATGTCGAGGTGAGCCCACGGCCCCGATCCGGCGAAATGTTCCAGGAACGCTCCGGCCGTCAGCATCCCCGCGAGCGGGATCTCGATGGAGTTGCGCACGTCGGCGACCTCGCTCTTGACCAGCTCCCGGTGGTAGTCGGTGAGCGGCATCCGCCATACGGGCTCGCCCGTCGCCTTGGAGGCCGCGAGGATCCGCGTCGCGAGGCGGTCGTTGTTCGACAGGAGCCCGGCCATATCATCCCCGAGAGCGACCACCTGGGCCCCGGTGAGGGTCGCCAGGTCCACGACGGCGTCCGGGTGGAACTGATCGACAACGAACGCGAGCGCGTCGGCGAGGACCACGCGGCCCTCGGCATCGGTGTTGGCGATTTCGATGGTCGAACCTCCGTAGGCCCTCACCACGTCCCCGGGCCGGTAGGACGTTCCGCTCGGTACGTTCTCCGCGCACGCCATCACCCCGATGACCCGCGGGCGGACCCGAAGCTGGGCGGCGGCCCGGAGGATCCCGAGGACCGCGACTGCGCCGCTCTTGTCGAACTTCATGTCCCCCATCTTGAGCGACGGCTTGATCGAGATGCCTCCGGAGTCGAAAGTGATCCCCTTCCCGACGACCGCGATCGTCGGGACCTTCGCCCCGGCGCCGGGGTACTCGAGGACGATCATCCGCGGAGGGTGGGCCGACCCCCCTCCGACCGCGAGATGGCCTCCGCAGCCGAGCCGAGCGAGCTCCTTTTCGTCGTAGACCGTGACCTTGAGATGCTCTGCCCGGGCGAGGTCCTCCGCCTCAGATGCGAGCCGCGAGGGGTGCGCCTCGTTCGCTGGAAGGTTCGCAATCTCGCGCGTCCAACGAACGGTCTCGATGAGGCTCTGTTCCTGGGCGAAGGCACGGCCGAGGGTGCGCGCCTGGGCGCGATGCTCGGAGCCGAGGCAGATCGTTCCTTCCTCCAGGAGCGGCTCCTTCGGCGCCTTGTACCGCGTGAACTCGTAGCTCCCGAGCCCAATCCCATCGGTCAGAGCGCGCACGGCCACCTCGGGGCTGACGGAGCGGCCGGTGAACGACGCGAGATGGAAGGCGACGCGGCGCACGCCCTTCCCGCGCACCGCTTTGACGGCGCTCGCCGAGGCGCGACGGATCCGCTCGGCGTCGAGCCGGTCGCGCGGGCCGAGGCCGAGGATCGCGATGCGTCCGGCTTTCTCGGTCCGGTGGAACACGCTCAGCTCTTGGAACCGGCCGCGGACCTCTCCCGAGGCCCATCCACGCTGGATCGCGCCTGCGACCGCGGCGTCAGCGGCCGCGAGCGACGAAGGGAACGAGGGATCCTTCCCCGTGGCCTCGGGTACCCCTACGATCGAAACGTCGGCGTCCGCCGCGAGCGCCCCTCCGGGATCGAGGCGCACCTTCACGGAGCGATCCGCCTACAGGGTGGGACGGAGCTTCTGCCGGTCGACCCGGACGCCCGCCGGGGTGATGCAGATCAGGTTCTTGGCGATCCCCGCGACATCACCGCCGATATCCTTCGAGACGTTCTTGAGATCAAGGCTCATGCGCCGCATCGCCACCTGATCGTTGGCGATCGAGGTGTAGTCCAGGACCACGATGTCGCCCTGGTAGGCGAGCTTCGAGTACGTGCCAACGTCCTCGTAGCGGAGCACTTCGGCCATCCGTACGGTGCCCCGGGAGCCGAGGGGAGAGTCCTCCCCTTCGAATCCCATCGCTCCGAGATCGAGGAAGCTGCCTTCCTCCAATGTTTCCGCCCCGTGATGCCGCCTGAGGATCCCACTTTTCGCCATGGCGTATCGTCCCGTACCTTCGAGAAGAGGGCAGTCGCTTCATAAGCATATGGTTCCACGCCCTCGGCGGCCCGGGAGTGGACCCCTAGGGAGACCCCGCCGCCGCCTCGCGCCGCGAGAGCGGGATCCGCACACAGATCGTGACGCGGTAGAGGTCCTGGCCGTCCTTACGGCCGTACAGGGTCGCGGACTCCTTCATCTCGGCCGCGAGGCGGCGCTGGGCGAGCCGGGCGAGGGAGCGGGCCGCCATGGTGTTCACGAGGTAGTAGTCCCAGCCTTCGGGCAGCGCCTCACGCCAGGAGATCGCCTTGCGCCAGTCGGCGCGCGCCTCGTGCATCAGTTCGTCCCATTGGACGTCCAGCCGGGCGCGAAGCGCCCCCGCCTTCTCTCGGGGCCCATCGAGCGTGCCGCGTAGCTGGAGCTGGGCGGTGTAGTAGTGGCCGCTCTTGCGCGAGCACTCCGGGCAGGTGTGGTGATCGACCTTTACCGTGAGCGGGACCGCGACCTCCCGTTCGATCCCGCGGAAGCGCAGGCTCACCCGCCCGATGTACTGGTGCAGGAGCGCGCTCGACCCGGTTTCCTCCCAGCGCACCGTCCGGATGCCCACCTCGGGATGGGCCTCCAATGCCGGGGTCAGGTCCTCTCCGGTGGGGAGCAGAGAGGAGCCCGAGCGCTCCCAGTGCGATCCCACCTGCCGGGCTCCGCACGTCGGGCACAGGACTACGTTGAACCGCTGCGGGGCCCGCACGAGGATCGAGCGGCCCATCGTGCACTCCGCGCAGATCCCATCGATGAGCTCGACGTCCGTATGGCCACAAGCCGCACAGAACTCTCCCGTACCCATCTCGGCGCTCTCCTAGTGGCTCATGCTGAAGATCATCGCGTGCGGAACGCCGCCGAGGGTGCCGGATCCGCCGGCCCCGACGTACCCGGCCTCCTCGGCCGCTCGCAGAACTCGTGGGCCGAGTAGGTTCGCGCTCGTCGCTTGCTCGAGCGCCCAGAGGAGCTCCTCCAGCGAGACCTGGCGTTCGCCGTAGAACTGGGGGGTGACCTTCGTGGCGTGCCCCGGCCCGATGGGCAGCTCGCGGCCCAAGAGTTCGGCATCGCAGGCCGCCACGACGATCTCGGACCGTACGCGGTGGACCCGCATGACGATCCCATCTGCCGCGGCCACGGTCGATCCTCCGCCTTCTAGCACCAGCGACGGTTATGAGCGGCGCGGTCGGCGCCCGGGTCGGCCTCGCCTAGAAGCGTACGAGCTGGAGCGCTCCGGGCCGCGGCTCGAACAGCTCCCCGGAGTTCTTGAGGTAAGAGACCAACTGATCGACCCGGTCCTGGGGGATCCCCTGGGGCTCGGCGGCCGCCCTCAACTGCTCCAGGGTGAAGGTCCGGCCGGGGTCGTTCGACTGGAGGTCGCGCATGATCTTCAACAGCACGTCCTGGCGCTCCCGCTGGCTGCGGCTCGTCCCGGTCGTGACCAGATCGATGTCGAGCTTGCCCTCCGAGCTTGAGACGCGGTGCAGGAAGCTGTCCATGATGCGCGTCGCCCGTTGCGCGTCCTCGACCGTCACGACGTTCGACAGGCGCGCCCGCGCCGAGGCTTCGCTCATGCGGACCAGCGCCTCCAGTTGGCGCGCGGTGATCGGGACGGGGGCGTCCGGCTCCTCGCCCTGCCGTCGGACGGTGACATAGAAGTCCTCGAGCACAGTCAGCGACGCGTCGGAGAGCGCGGGCCGGATCTTCCGGCGCGCGTAGGCCACGTATTTCTTGAGGAGGTCCGCCGAGAACGGCGCGGCATGGGTCCCCGGGGTCCGGCCGGTCGCGTCAGGGATCGCGGGGAGCTCCGAATCGCGGTGCGAACCCAGGATCCCCTTCGCCAACGTCCGGTCCCGCTCCTGGTTGGGCCGGTCCTTGATCGAGTAGATCACGTCGAACCGGGAGAGCAGCGTCGCGGGCAGATCGATCTGTTCGGCGATGGTCCGGTGATCGTCAAAACGCCCCCATTTCGGGTTCGCTGCGGCGAGCACGGGGCATCGGGCATTCAGGGTCGCGGTGATCCCGGCCTTGGAGATGGAAACGGTCTGTTGCTCGAGGGCCTCGTGCATCGCGGAGCGGTCCTCGGGGGTCATCTTGTCGAGCTCGTCGACGACCGCCATCCCCCCGTCGGCGAGCACCAGCATGCCCGCCTCGAGGACCCACCGCCCTCCGGCGAAGTCGTCCTTGACCGCCGCGGCGGTGAGACCCGCCGCGGTGGCCCCCTTCCCGCTCGTGTAGATGCCGCGCGGAGCGACATCGGCGATGTAGCGCAGCAGTTGGCTCTTCGCGGTCCCCGGATCCCCGACGAGGAGAACGTGCATGTCGCCGCGGGTCCGGATGCCGTCCGGGTGGCGTTTCGCGACACCGCCGAAGAGCTGGAGGGCAATCGCCTCCTTCTCCTCCTCCATCCCTTTGATCGTCGGAGCGAGGGAGAGGACGATCTTGTCGATCACCGTCGGATCGTCCTGGAACTGGAGGAAGAGCCGCTCCTCCTCCTCGGTGATCTCGATCTCGTCGTACTCGAGCTGCTTCGATTCGACCGAGTTGCCGATCAGCATGAGGTCGGAGACGGTGTTGCGTACGAGACCGCCTCGGCCGCCTCCGCTCGTGCGCTGTACTCCCTTCAGGATCCCGTTCGCGACGATCCGGTTCCCGGGAATGACGTGGCCGGCGAGGTCCTCCGTCAGCAGCACCGGTATCCCCTGGGGGTGGGCGCCTCGACGGAGCGACTCCGGGTTCTCCTGGACCTCGATCCGCTGGGAGTCGACGTAGGTCGACTTGTCGGCGAGGAAGCGGAACCGCGTCCGCCCCTGGGGCTTCCCGCACCCGCCCTGGGCCTCGGGGCATTCGAGTGGTTCCCGGAAGAGCATCGCGTCCGCGTCCTGCATCTCGTGGATTTCGGTCCGGCACGCAACGCACTCGAAGACCGCCTCCCGGACCTGGGGACGGACCTCCGTGACCTTGCGGACGATCCCGTCGAGCGCGAGGAATCGGCCGAGATCGGTCTCTCGGACGTCGCGGATCACCCGATGCACGGTCGGAGGGAGTCCCGTGATCCGCAAGCGCAGCCCCGAGAGCTCGGGCCGGTCGAGGGGCAGGAGCTCGCGCAGGCCTCGGACGCCGGCCGGAAGCACGTCCTCGGGCCGATCGAGCAGCAGGTCCCCGAGGGTCGTATCGATCCGATCGAGGGTCTGGAAGGGGATCTCGAGCGAGCGCTCCTCCGGGAAGCGGTCGGCGAGCCCGAGGATGTCGGCCCTCAGCCCCGCTTCTTCGAACACCGCTTGCCACCGAGCATGGAGCTCGGTCGGCGCGGGCAGGATCCGCTTCGCTGCGACCATCGATGGGTTCCCCTCACGGTTCGAGCCGGTAACGGTCGCGAGGGAATAAGCGCGCCTCCCGTATGTTCGGGAGGCGGGCGAGTGCCTGAACGAGACGGTCGATGCCGAGCCCCCAGCCGCCGTGCGGTGGCATGCCGTACCGGAACGCCTCGAGATACCCGGAGAACGACGCCGGGTCGAGCCCGGCTTCGCGGATCTGCGCCTCGAGACGATCGAGGCGGTGCTCGCGGGGACCCCCGCTCGCGATCTCGAGGCCCTGGTAGTCCAGATCGAAGTAACCCGTCAGGCTCGGGTCGTCGTCTCGTCGGCCCGCGTAGAACGTGCCGGCCTTGACGGCCGTCGGGTAATCGATCAGGAAGTAGAACGGGTTGCCAAACCTCTCCACTGCGATCTCTCCGATCACGCGCTCATCCTCGGTGCCGAAGTCGTGGCTGAGGTCGGTCCGGTTCAGCCACGAGGCGGCGGTCGCGAACGGGATCCGCGGGAACGGCACCACGATCTCCGGCAATCCGGCCGCGAGAGGATTGTCGGCGCGCATGAGCTGTTCTCGGCTGCTGCGGATGGTGTCGGCGATCACGCCCTCGAGCGCGTCGCGGACGTCGTCGGGGCCATCGATGTAGCCGATCTCGGCGTCGAGGCTCGTGAACTCGGTGATGTGACGCACGGTGTCGGAGTGCTCCGCCCGGAACGCCGGCGCGATCTCGAAGACCCGTTCGAACCCGGCGCCGATGAGCATCTGCTTGTACAGCTGGGGGCTCTGTGCGAGAAAGGCCCGCCCCTCGAAGTACTGGACGGGAAAGAGCGTCGCGCCTCCTTCGGCTCCCTGGCGCAGGAGCTTCGGCGTCTCGATCTCCAGGAACCCCCGCTCGATGAACGAGTGTCGAAATCCGCTCAGGAGGGCGGCCCGCAGTTCGAAAATCGCGCGCACGGAGGGCTTGCGCAGATCGAGGACGCGGTGGTTGAGCCGGGTGTCGAGCTCCGCCGGGACCTTGTCCACGACGCCCAGCGGGAGCGGGACCTCCGCCCGAGAGATGAGCCTCACGCGCTCGGGGAGGAGCTCGATCCCCCGGTTCGCGCGCTCCGATCGATGGACCGTCCCCTCGACCTCAACAATCGATTCCCGAGGGAGTTCGCCGAGGAGCGCGAACAACGCGGGGTCGGCCTGGCCCTTCTTCAGGGTGACCTGGGTCGTGCCCGACCGGTCCCGCACGAGAGCGAATGCGACTCCCCCGAGCGCGCGGTACTCCTCGAGATGGCCGGCGATCCGAACGGACGTGCCGTCCAGTTCGCGCAGCTCACGGGACGATCGGCGGGGTAGCGGCAGGGGTCGGCACCTCCTTGCGTGCCAGTGCGGCCCGGACCAGGGCGAGGTAGAGCGGATGCGGGGCCTCGGGGCGAGAGAGGAACTCCGGATGGAACTGCACGCCGACGAAGAACGGATGGTCCGCGAGCTCGAAGGACTCGACGCGGCCGTCCACCGCGTGCCCCGTGATGTTCAGGCCATGTGCCTGGAAGCGATCGAGGTAGGCCGGGTTGATCTCGTAGCGGTGCCGATGCCGCTCCCAGATCTCGGTGGCGCCGTAGCACTGCGCGATCTTCGATCCCGGGGTCAGCACCACGCGCTGCGTGCCGAGACGCATCGTGCCTCCCATCTCCGAGAGTCCCTTCTGCTGCTCGAGCAGACAGACCACCGGGTCGGGGGTTTCGGCGTCCACCTCGGTCGTGTTGGCGCCGGGAAGCGAGAGGACGTTGCGCGCGAATTCGATCGCCGCCATCTGGAACCCGTAGCAGACCCCGAGGTACGGGATCCCGCGCGTGCGGGCGAGCTCGATCGCGAGGACCTTCCCCTCGACGCCGCGCGCGCCGAACCCACCGGGCACTAGGACCCCGTCCGACCGCTCGAGGCGGCCGAGGAGCGTCGGGTTCTTCGCGATGTCCTCGGCGTCGTACCATTGCAGCCGGATGTCGCACCCGAGGTGGCCCTGGCAATGGTGGAACGCCTCCGAATGTGAGAGGTAGGCGTCGCGAAGCTCGGTGTACTTCCCAACCACCGCGATCTCGATGGATCCCTGCGCGCGCCGGTAGGTTGCCAAGAACTCCTTCCACGCACTGTAGTCCGGGCGGCGCTCGGGCAGGCCGAGGAGACGTTCGAGGAGTGGGCCGACGCCCTGGGCCTCGAGCACGAGGGGAACCTCGTACACGGTCGACTGGTCCGGCACCGAGATCACGGCCTCGGGCGGAACGTCACAGAACAGCGAGATCTTCGCCTTGATATCCGGGGCGAGGGGCAACGGACCGCGCGCCACGATCAGGTTCGGCCGGATCCCGATCGCGCGCAGTTCGCGGACCGAGTGCTGAGTGGGTTTGGTCTTGGCCTCGCCGACCGGCCCGACGACCGGAACGAGCGTTGTATGGACGAACACCATGTGGCCGTCCCCCAGCTCGTAGGAGAGCTCGCGCAGGGCTTCGAGGAACGGCATCGACTCGATGTCTCCGACGGTGCCTCCGACCTCGACCAGGACCACCTCGGCACCGGCCGACTGCGCCACCTCGCGGATCGCCCGCTTGATCTCGCCGGTGACATGCGGGATAATCTGAACGGTGTTGCCGAGATAGTCGCCACGTCGCTCCTTCTCGATGACCGCTCGGTAGATCTTCCCCGTGGTCAGGTTGTGGGTCCCGGACAGGCTCTGTCCCAGGAACCGTTCGTAGTTGCCGAGGTCGAGGTCGGCCTCGGTCCCATCGTCTAGCACGAAGACCTCGCCGTGCTGGTACGGGTTCATCGTGCCCGCGTCGACATTGAGGTAGGGATCGATCTTGAGGATCGTGACCGGGATCCCGCGGGCCTTGAGCAGACGTCCGAGCGAGGAGGTGGTGATGCCCTTCCCGAGGCCCGAAATCACGCCCCCGCTGACCACCAGGACCTTCACAAAACACCTCGGCCGCGGGTAAGGAATCCCTCCCATAAGGTCTCTGGGCGAGCATTGGAATCTGCCCCGGCGTGACGGCCGGTGCGCGCTCTCGGAGACCCGCCTCAGAGACGCACGCGCCGTCCCGCGGGGTCGCGCTTGAACGCGCCGAACTCCGGAAGCTCGAGAAGCTTGTCCGTGGGGAAGACCGGTCCTTCCACGCAAACGTGGAACGGCCCGAGCGCGCAGGCGTCGCACATCCCCAGCGCGCACTTCATCTGACGTTCGACCGACCCGTACGACGCGACCCCGCGCGCCTGCGCGAGGAGGGCGACCTTGCGCATCATGATCTCCGGCCCACAGCTCCACACCGCGTCGAACGCGTGCGCCGCCAGGAGCGGCTCGACGACGACGGTTACGTACCCTCTCGTGCCCGCGCTCCCGTCGTCGGTCGCGACCTCGACCGCCGCGCCCATCGTGGCGAACCGTTCCCGGAACAGGAGTTCCGCTTCGGTCGTCGCCCCGAGGGCGACCGTGACCTTCGCGCCGCCCGCGATCGCCCGCTCGGCCCCGGGGGCGAGCACCGCTGCTCCCGATCCCCCCGCAACGATCAGGATCCGCCTCGGGGAAAGATCGAATCGGTTCCCGTACGGTCCCCGGATCCCGAGGCGGGTCCCCGTTTCGATCCGCTGGACGTTCCGGCTCGTCCCGCCCATGGCCTTGACGGTGATCCCTTTGGAGGCGCCTTCGGTGTAGGAGAGCGACATGGGCAGTTCATCGTCCCCTGGGATCCAGACCATCACGAACTGACCCGGCTCTGCCGTAGGAACGTACGGAAAGCGGAGCGTGACGGTCGAGGGGGTCTCCTCGACTCTCTCCTGTACCGTGACGATCGTCCGCACGCTCCCCGTCTACCCCGAGCGCGATATATGCCCTGGGGCGAGCCGGGCGTCGCGCTCTCGAGCGGAACCGACCCTCAGCTTGTCGCGGAGTGGGCGACCCCGGTGGCGTCGCTCGCCCGCGCGAAGCCGAGCCTGTCGAGCAGCTCGGAGAGCTCCCGGCCGATCCGGCCGAACGCGCCAATCCCCTCGAATGCGACCTGGGTGCCGATCTCCACCGCGCTCGCTCCCGCCATGAGGTATTCGAGGACATCCCGGCCTGACGCAATCCCTCCCACCCCGATGATTGGGATGCGGACGCGCTCGCGGATCTGCCAGACGCAGGCGAGCCCTATCGGCTTGATCGCCGGCCCGCTGAATCCCCCGAGCCGGTGCGAGAGGATCGGGCGGCGCAGTTCGACGTCGATCGCGAGCGCACGCAACGTGTTGATTGCGCTGACCGCGGCCGCTCCCCCTCGCTCGGCCGCGGCTGCGAGGCCGGCCGGGTCCGCCGCATTGGGGGTGATTTTCGCGATCACCGGAAGCGGAACGGCGCGCGTGACGGCCCGGACGACCTCCTCGACCTGCGTTGGATCGCTGCCGATCTCACTGCCGTATCCCTTGGCGTGCGGGCAGCTCAGGTTCAGCTCGATCGCGCAGACGCCCGTCTTCGCCATCGCCGCCGCGAGCCTGGCGAACTCCTCGGCATCTCCCCCGAAGACGGACCCGATCACGGTGGCGCCGGCGCCCAGGGCGATCGCTATCTCTTGGGGGTACTCCTCAATCCCGGGGTTCGGCAGGCCCATGGCGTTGAGCATGCCCCACCGGTCGTAGCTCTCGATCGTTGGGTTGGGGTAACCGGGCCTGGGGAGCGACCCGATCGATTTCGTGATCACGCCCCCGGCGCCGGCCTTCCATGCTCCGACCAGCGATTCCCCGCTCTCCCCCCAGATCCCCGACGCGAGCAAGAGAGGATTGCGCAGTGCGATCCCCGCGCAGCGGACCGAGAGCTCGGGCATGTTCCAGGGGACTGGTGGTGCGCTTAAATCGGCTCGCTGAGATGTATCGGTTCCGATGCATCTCGACCGCCTGACCGATGCGGGGCGCGAAGCGCTCGAAGGCGCGTTTCGCCGCGCATCGGACCTGAGACACCCGGCCGTCGAGCCGGAGCACCTGCTCTCGGCCCTCCTCGAGGCCCCTCAGGGACCCACGAGCGTTCTGTTGCAGGCGCTGCACGCTCCGGTCGACACGATTCGCGCACGAGTTACCGAACGGCTGGGCGAGCTCCCGACCGCCGACCATGTCACTCCGTCCGACCAGTACGTCTCGCGCGCGCTCACCCAGGTCCTCGATGCCGCGGAAGCGCAGGCTGCGAAGCGCAAGGACCGGTACACGAGCGTCGACCAGCTCCTCCTCGGCTTACTGTCGGTCCCCTCTCCAGCACGGCAGATCCTCGAGGATGTCGGGGTCCACCGGGCGGGCGTCGAGGCCCAGCTCAAGGAACTTCGCGGAGGGGACCGCCCGGTCACAAGTCGCTCGGAAGAGGCCCAGTATCAAGCGCTCGAAAAGTACGGTCGCGACCTGACCGCGCTCGCGCGCTCGCGGAAGCTCGATCCCGTGATCGGTCGCGACGAGGAGATCCGCCGGGTCGTCCAGATCCTCTCGCGCCGGACCAAGAACAATCCGGTGCTGGTGGGAGAGCCGGGGGTCGGCAAGACCGCGGTCGTCGAGGGACTCGCCGTTCGGATCGCCCAGAACGATGTGCCGGAATCGCTCCGCGAACGCCGGATCGTGGCTCTCGATCTCGGCAGCCTCCTCGCGGGAGCGAAGTTCCGAGGCGAGTTCGAAGAGCGGCTGAAGGCCGTTCTCCAAGAGGTCGAACGCTCCCAGGGCCAGGTGATCCTGTTCATCGACGAACTGCACACGGTCGTCCATGCCGGTGCGACGGAAGGTGGGGCGCTCGATGCATCGAACCTACTCAAGCCGGCCCTCGCGCGCGGAGTGCTCCACTGCATCGGAGCCACAACCACCCAGGAGTACCGGAAGTACATCGAGAAGGACGCCGCCCTCGAGCGCCGGTTCCAGCCGGTTCCAATCCAGGAGCCCACGGTCGAGGACACCATCTCGATCCTACGGGGCCTGCGGGAGCGCTACGAACTCCACCACGGAGTCAAGATCCACGACGCGGCCCTGGTCGCGGCCGCGACACTCGCCGCTCGGTACATCCCCGACCGCCGCCTTCCGGACAAGGCGATCGATGCGGTCGACGAGGCCGCCTCGATGGTGCGTCTCGCGCTCGACTCTCGGCCAAGCGAGCTCGATCAATTGACGCGTCGCGTTCGCCAGTTCGAGATCGAGCGGGCGGCGCTCAAGCGGGAGAAGGACGTCGCGTCCCGAGACCGGCTCTCCAAGCTCGAGAAGGAGCTCGCGAGCCTGAAGGAGTCGGAGAACGCGCTCCAATCCCGATGGAAGCACGAGCGAGAGCGGGTCGCGGGTCTGCGCAAACTGCGCTCCGAACTGGACTCAGCGAAGGCCGCCGAGGAGGCCGCAGAGCGCGACGGCGATCTCGAGGCCGCGGCGCGATTGCGATATGGAACGATGCCGGAGCTCCAGAAGAAGGTCGAGTCGCTCACCGCCGAGGTCGAGACCCCCGTCGGGGGAAGCCTCCTGCGCGAAGAGGTCACCGAGGAAGACGTGGCCCACGTCGTCTCGAAATGGAGCGGCATCCCGATCAGCCGGATGCTGGAGGGCGAAAAGGAGCGGCTGCTCCATATGGAGGACGAGCTGCGCCGGCGGGTCATCGGGCAGAACGAGGCCGTGGAGGCCATCTCCAGAGCCGTGCGCCGGGCCCGCAGCGGGCTCGCCGATCCGAACCGGCCGATGGGTACCTTCCTGTTCGTTGGTCCGACCGGCGTCGGCAAGACGGAGCTCGCGAAGGCGCTCGCGCTGTTCCTGTTCCACTCCGAACGCGCGCTCGTGCGGATTGACATGAGCGAGTACATGGAGCGGCACACGGTCGCGCGGCTGATCGGAGCACCGCCGGGGTACGTCGGGTACGAGGAGGGCGGTCAACTGACCGAGGCCGTGCGCAGCCACCCGTACACGGTGATCCTCTTCGACGAGATCGAGAAGGCCCACGCCGAGGTCGTCAACGTGCTCCTCCAGCTGATGGACGAAGGTCGCCTGACGGACGGACAGGGACGCACGGTCGACTTCCGCAACACGCTCGTCATCATGACGAGCAACCTCGGATCCGAGCTCCTCAGCGGGGTCAGTTCGGATTCCGCCCGCCGCGCGCTCATCGAGCCGGCGCTCCGGGAACACTTCCGCCCGGAGTTCCTCAATCGGTTGGACGAGATCGTGCTCTTCCACGCGCTCACCGAGAAGGAGATCACCGAAATCGTCGGGCTCCAGATCGCTCAGGTCGAGGCGCGATTGAAGGACCGACGCATCGCGTTGAAGGTCACCGCGAACGCGAAGAAGCTGCTCGCGCGCACCGGCTTCGACCCGGTCTTCGGCGCACGTCCCCTCAAACGAACGATCCAGCGACTCGTGGTCGACCCGCTCACGGAGAAGGTCCTCTCCGGCGAACTCAAGGACGGGACCGAGATGACGGTCGACGTGCGCGACTCAGAGATCGTCCTCCGTTCATCGAATCCGCGTGCGGGGACCGTTCCGTAGGAGGTTCGGTGGCCGGAGTCACGATCGCGATCATCGGCGCGCGGGACATCGCGAAGGAGTTCGGCAAGAAAGGCACGGCCTCGGACGTCACGCTGTTCAACCAGGTGGCCGAGGGTCACGTGATCACGTGCGTCGAACCCACCAACTTCCCCGAGAAGGTCCCGCCGCTCTTCGTGACCCTGGGGATGGCCGATCGCTGCCTGCTGGTCATCGATCAGCTCTCCCGCCCGATCGCCGAAACGATCGCGGTCGCCGATCTGTACGATCTTCTGACCACCGTCGTCCTCGGCCCGGCTGTCGGAGAGGAGGAGGTCGGCCGCCTACTGACGGGCACGCGCTTCGAGAGCGCACCGAGGTCCGCGCTCGACTTTCCGGCGCTCCGGCAGCTCCTCGACGGATGGACCCCTCGTGTCAAAGAGGGACCGGTCACCGTCCCGATCGACCATGCGTTCCCCGTCAAGGGGGTCGGGGCCGTCGCGCTCGGCGTGGTCCGTGTCGGTACTCTCCACGCTCACGAGAAGCTCCGACTCTGGCCAACCCCGAAGCTCGTCGAGGTCCGGTCGATCCAGGTCCATGATGTGGAAGTGCCGGAAGCGTCGAACGGGGACCGGGTCGGCGTCGCGCTGAAGGGGGTGGACCCCGACGAGCTCGCCCGCGGCCAGATTCTGGCGCCCGAAGGGTCGCTCCACGCGAGTGCGTCGCTCCGAGGAACGGACCTCGTCCCGTGCCGCTACCACCGCACGCCTTGGGGAGAGGGCGCCCAGATGCATCTCGCCGCCGGGCTGCAGGTCGTTCCTGTATCGGTCGGATCGCGCGACGACCATCAGGCGGTCTTTACCGCCGATCGCGCCGTAGCCTTCCGCCCCGGCCAACGGGCGTACGTCCTCGATCTCTCCTCGACCACCGGACCCCGGGTCGCGGCGCGGGTCGCCCTCCAAGACGGGCCGGACTGACGGCCCCGCACCGGGCCTCGCCGGCCACGAATCCCGCTCGCCCGGCTTAGGCGAACATCGTGACGGACTCCTTGCGGAGTTCCTCTTCGCCGATGACCTTCTCGATCGCGCGGTCGAAGTCGACCGCCGTGACCTGGTCCCGCTCTTCGCGGATCGCCCACATGCCGGCCTCGGTGCAGATCGCCTTGATGTCGGCCCCCGTGGCGCCTTCGCAGCGTGTCGCGAGCGCTTCGAAGTCGATCGGGTCGCGGATCGTCATCGGGCGGGAGTGGATCTTGAAGATCTCGGCGCGTCCGGACGCGGCCGGCACCGGGATCTCGATGATGCGGTCGAAGCGGCCGGGTCGCAGCAGCGCCTCGTCGAGGATGTCGGGCCGGTTGGTCGCGGCGATGATCTTCACGTTCGACAACGGCTCGAAGCCGTCCATCTCGGCAAGCAGCTGCATCAGCGTACGCTGGACCTCGCGGTCTCCGCTCGTCGCGACCTCGAGTCGCTTCGCTCCGATCGAGTCGACCTCGTCGATGAAGATGATGGTGGGCGCCTTCTCCCGGGCCATCTGGAATAGCTCGCGGACGAGGCGGGCCCCCTCCCCAATGTACTTTTGAACGAGCTCGCTGCCGACGAGGCGCACGAACGTAGCGTTCGTGTGGTGCGCGACCGCCTTCGCGATCATCGTCTTGCCCGTTCCCGGGGATCCGATGAGGAGCACTCCGCGGGGCGGGTCGACCCCGACGCGCTTGTACAGCTCGGAGCGCAAGAGCGGATACTCCACCGACTCTCGGATCTCGCGGATCTGTTCGGAAAGACCTCCGATGTCCTCGTAGGTGACGGTGGGCTTGTCGACGATCTCGCTCGCGGTCACGAGCGGATCGAGCGAGGCGGGGAGCACGCCCATTACGGCGAGGGTCTGCTTGTTGAGCGCGACGCGGCTGCCGATCGTCATCTTCGTGTGTTCGACCGTCTCGGCGGAGTTGACGACGAAGTCCGGCCCCGTGGACGACTTGACAATCACCCGGCCGTCCGTAAGGACATCCCGCACGCTTCCGACGATAAGCGGAGGGTAGCGCAGGCGATCGAGCTCCGTCTTCATCCGCTTGACCTCGCGCTGGAGCCGCAGGATCTCGGACTCCATGTAGTGGCGTTCGCTCTCGATGCGCTTGATCGCTTCGGCGAGCTGGGTGTTCCTCAGCTCGAGGAAGTTCACTCGGTCAAACGCATCCTGCGGCGGTGCGGAGGAGTCCGGTTCGCTCATGTCCGTAGAAGTGCGACGAACGTTCGGCTCGTCCGCCGTTAGCATAACGCCTCGGTTTATAAGGAGTCGTCAGTCTCTATCGGGAATCGGTTCCAGCGCATGCACGGAATCCGTACGGCGCGCGCGTTCGCTCCCGGCCATGTCACCGGCATCTTCGCCCCCGATTCGACCGGTCCTGATCCGCGAGCCCGAGGCTCCCGGGGCGCGGGCGTCGTGCTGGAGCTCGGCGTGGTCGCCGCGGCCGCCTGGCGGCCGGGCGCCGCGCGACGCCTGCGTATTCTCAACGGAGGCCGGGAAGCGTTCCCCATCTCCACCGACGTGGCGCGGCGGCTGGTGGGCAATCGCCGCGGCTCGCTCACCGTGCGACTGCACCACGAGTTGCCGATCGGACAAGGATTCGGAATGAGCGCCGCGGGTGCTATGGCGACTGCGCTCGCGGTCTCGGCCGCGCTCGGCCGTCCTCGCGCAAGGGCCATCGAGATCGCGCATCTCGGCGACCTCTTCGGGGGCGGCGGACTCGGCGGTGTGGCCGCGATCCTCGGCGGCGGGCTCGAGTTTCGTCGAACTCCTGGCATCCCACCGTTTGGGGACTCACTGCGCGTGCCGTGGTCCCCGTCCGTGTTCGTCGGTGTCGTCGGGCGTCCCATGCCCTCTCCGCCGAGACTCCGGGACGCACGCTTCCTCCAACGAGCCGGCGCGAGCGCTCGCGGGCTCGATGCATTGCTCGAACACCCCGATCCCGTCCGGTTCTTCCGGGCCAGCGAGCGGTTCACCGACCGGATGGGCGTCGCATCGGTGCGTTTGCGGCGCATCCTCCGCGAGCTGCGGACCGACGGGGCGTGGGCGTTCCAGGCGATGTTCGGGGAGAGCTTCCTGGCCGCTCCCCGATCGCTCGCGGCCCGGGAGCGCGTGATCCGCAGCTTGCGTGCGCGAGGGATCCCCGCGGTGGAGGTCCGTGTCCCGGCTCTCGGCGCACGACGGCTCTCTGCCCTGGCCCACCGATAGCGAGCGATACGCAACCATTTTAACGGAACCCCCGTCTCGCCCGCGCCCATGACGCGAAAACCGGCCCGTATGTACCGCAAGGTCGAGGGCCAGATCTACACTCGCCAGGAGTACATGGGAGGCATTCCCGTCTGCCGCGTCACGCAGTTCGACACGGGCAACCTTCGGCAAGACTTCCCGGTCGAGCTCACGCTCAACACCGAGGAAGCGGCTCAGGTCCGCGACATCGCGCTCGAGGCCGCGCGCATCAGCGCGGTCCGGGTCCTCGAGAAGGGCGCCCCGAACGAGTACCATCTCAAAGTTCGACGGTTCCCGCATCAGATTCTCCGGGAGCACAAGATGGCCATGGGAGCCGGGGCGGACCGTATCTCCTCGGGGATGCGGCGGGCGTTCGGGAAACCCGTCGGACACGCGGTGCGCGCTCAAATCGGCGTCGAGCTCATGTCGATCTATACGACAGCGGCCCACATTCCGGACGCCAAGGAAGCCCTGCGCAAGGCCTCCCACAAGCTCCCGTGCCCGACCCGCCTGCGGATCACGACGAAGGCGTCGTAGACCGCGGGTGAACGACTAGCACCGGGCATTTCACGGCGTGCAAAATCGCGGCCGATACGCTCCCCAGCAAGAGCCTCTTGCCGCGGGAGAGACCGCGAGATCCGATCACCAATAGGTCGGGTGGGTTCGCCTCTACCTGGGCCAGGATCTCGTCCACCACGACTCCCTCTACGCAGATCCCCTTCGCGCGGACCCCGGCGGTCTTCGCCTCCTGGACCGCGCGGTCCAAAAACTGGCGATAATACGGGGTGTCCGTATCGGGAGACGTCGCGGGCACCCAGGGTTCGGAAGAGGCAACGTAGAGCGGCACGAGGGGAGCGACCGTGAGGACCGTCAGTTCGGCCCCGTACTTCTTCGCGAGATCGATGGCGTATCCCAGCGCCTCGCGGGCGATGGGCGAACCATCGGCCGCCACCGTCACACGCTGGATGTTCGGTTCGGTCATCGCTCTCCTCGAGGAGTCCGGGCCTACAAGGTCATTGCGCCCCCTTCCGGAGCTTCCGAGGGTCGATTCAGAACTTCGTGCACCGCCGGGGCGGCGGATAGCGGGGCATGGATTTGAACCATGGATCTACGGGTTATGAGCCCGTCGGGATTTCAGGACGGCCGGCGAGGCCGACCGTTTTCCTGACTACCCTACCCCGCTGCGGGTCGGCCCAGTGAGTCGGTCTATATGAGAGGTGGGAACCGCCCGGAGCCCGGGAGGCGTTCGCACCTTCAACTCGACCGGTAATCCATCCAATCGATGTACGGAGGCTTCATGTTGAGGTAGCGGTGGCGAAAACCCGACGTTTGCATGAGGGAGACCTCGGAGCTCGTAGGGGCTCACGCGCGCTTGGCCGGAGCGCAGAGGCTCCACCCGCGACACCGGCACCGCTGCCCAGGGGAGGAGGCTCAACCTCCCCGTAGTGGACGGGCACATCATCCGCGGCCGTCTCCGTGACTCAGGCCGGGTCCCCGTAGACCGTATAGTGCCAGCCTTTGCGGGCCTGACCCGTTAGATCGATGTAGATGTTCTTGACGACCGTGTAGTCGTTCAGGGAATCGCTGCCCAGGTCCTTCCCGAACCCGGACTGCTTGAACCCCCCGTGGGGCGTTTCCGATCCGAGTGGAAGGTGGTCGTTGATCCAAACATCGCCGAAGCGAAGTGCGTGGGCGGCTTTGAGCGCGGTACGGACATCCTTCGTCCACGCGCTGGCCGCGAGGCCGTACTCCACGGAGTTCGCGATCTCCATCGCCTCGTCGAAGCTGGAGAACTCGAGCACGCCGAGCACCGGGCCGAAGATCTCCCGCTGAGCGATCATCATGTCCGGCGCGACCTGGTCGAAGACGGTCGGGGTCACGAACGCCCCGCTCGCCAGGGACACCGGCGGAGGCGTCCCACCGATGACCACCTTCGCCCCCTCCTGTCGCCCGCCTTCGACGAACTCGAGGACGCGATCCCGGTGACTGGGATGGACGAGGGGTCCGAGATCGGTCGACCGCTCGAGCGGGTTCCCCATGCGAATGGTTTTGATCCGATCCACCAGATGTTGCACGAAGCGGGCTCGGATGGACTTGTGAAGGATGAGCCGAGTTGCGGCCGTACAGTCCTGCCCGCCATTGACGAACCCTCCAACCATCGCGCCCTCGACCGCCGCTAGGAGATCCGCATCCTCGAACACGATGAACGGCGCCTTCCCGCCGAGTTCCAGTTGAAGCCGTTTGACGGTCCCGCTCGCGGCCTCCATGACCTTGCGCCCGGTTTGAGTGTCTCCCGTGAGGCTTGCGAGGTCGACCTTGGGATTCCGACAAAGCTCGTCCCCCACTTCATCCCCAGGTCCCGTAACGAGGTTCAGCGCGCCCTTCGGGAGCCCCGCCTCGTCGAGCGCTCGTACGAGCTCGACCGAGCTGAGCGGGGTCCAGCTGGCCGGCTTCAGCACGACCGTGTTCCCCACGATGAGCGCGGGGGCAATCTTCCACACGGCCATCATGATCGGGTAGTTCCAGGGCGTGATCGAGGCGACCACCCCGACCGGCTCTCGACGGAAGATCGTCGTTCCCTCGCCGGTGAACTCGCTCGGGCTCTTCGCGTCGAGCGTGCGACCGGCGCCGGCGTAGAAGATCAGGTTGTCGATGGCGAACGGAAGGTCGGCGTCGGCGGCCTGCTTGATCGTCTTGCCCTGATTGCGGCTTTCGATTCGAGCGATCTCGGGGAGCCGCCCCTGCAGGATCGACGCGGCTCGCAGGAAGACCTCCCCCCGCGCGCGCGGCGGCAGGTGGGGCCAAGGTCCCCGATCGAATGCCTCGCGTGCCGCGTCGATGGCCCGGCGAGCGTCCTCGCGAGAGCCCTTGGGAACCGCCGAGAGCATCGCCCCGTCGAAGGGGCTCCGCACCTCGAAGGTGGCCCCGCTCGCGGCCCCGGTCCACTCCCCTCGTACGAACATGACGTCGGGCATGGCGGTTCGACCGGTTAGGCGAACTGAGTTCAAATCTTGGAGGGATGCGGGCGAGCCGTCGGCGCGCAGGCTCGCCGCAGGATATATGTCTCCCAACGCCTATGGGCGGCCTTCTTGGCTCCGGAGGGGAGAACATGGATCCAAAGTGGCGGAATGTAATCGTCCTCGTCATCGTGGTCGTGATCGTCGTCGCCGGAATCGGGGTGTACGTCGTGCACACCCAGAGCTCCAACGGAGGTGGTTCATCGGGCACGTGTAGCCAGCCGCTCGCGTCGACGAATCCCATCAAGATCGATCAGCCGGAACTTCCCGACTACCTCGACCCGCAGCAGACGTTCACGACCCCGGGCTGGGCGGCGGTCCAGCAGGTCTACCAGGGCCTTGTGGTTTACAACGGCTCGAGTCCGACGAACTTCTCGGGCGTCCTCGCGAAGAACTGGACGACGTCCTCGGACGGCCTCCACTGGAACTTCACCCTCCGCTCCGGCGTCACCTTCTCGAACGGGGACCCGTACAACGCCTACGTGCAATGGTTCAGCTTCTACCGGAGCTTGCTGCTGAACGCCGGCCCGCAATTCATCCTGTCCCAGAATTTCTGGTATCCAGGATTGAACTACTACTCGAACTCGACGGCCATCGCCAACGAGGAGACGAATCTCTCGGCGTTTCTGAACACCACGGACTTCTTCGCCCCGACCCCTGGCGAGATCCAGGTCATGACCGCCTCGAACCAGTCCTTCCAGGTGCTCAACGCGAACATGATCGAGCTCAACCTCGGGTTCGGGTACCTGGGCCAGGTGCCGTACAACTACCTGTTGCCTTCGATCTCGGCGCCCAACTCCTACGCCGTCGACCCGGCGTTCGTCCAGCAGAACGGAGGCGTCGTCCCGGGCGTTCCGAACACCTACCTCGACGCGAACACGCTCGGCACGGGCCCGTACACGCTGACCGCCTACAATCCGATCGGTGGAGGAGGGTACACGCTCGTCCCATCCTCCCACTACTGGGGAACCTCCGCCGCGCGGGCCCAGCCTTGGAACAACGCGATCCAGCCGGCCAACACCACCGTCCAGATCGTCTTCTCCCAGACCGACACCTCTACGATCAGCGATCTCTTGAACGGCCAGGCCGCCAGCGCCTCATTCGCCTATACCGGACCGTCGACCATCAACCAACTCACAGGAGACCCGTGTCTGGTCGTCCAGCCGCTGTCCACCATCTATGGGGCGACTAGCGGTTCGTGGTGGGTGTTCATGAACCAGTCGGTGTTCCCCTTCAACAACCTGAGCGTACGGGAAGCGATCGTCCACTCCATCAACTACCCGCAGATCATCCAGGACGCGTTCGGAGGATATGGGAGTCAATGGGTGGGCCCCGTGCCGCCATCCTATCCGTACTACAACCCCCAGAGCCTCCCACCGTACGCCTACAATCTGACGCTCGCCCAGCAGGAGATCCAGAACTCGCCCTGCGCCAACAATGCGTGCGCGGGGACGGTCTTCAACTACGAGTACCAAACTCCGGGCGCCGACTGGGCGGATGCCACGAGCATCCTCCAGAGCGATCTCGCTCAGATCGGAATCACCATCAAGCCGATCGGCATGAGCGTCTCTCAGCTGCTCAGCGAGCAGCTCGTCACGAACGGCGTCTGCACCAGCTCCACCACGCTCAACGGGGGACCGTTCTACATCGGTCAGGAATTCTACACGTCGGATTACATCAGCCCGGACGATTGGACCCAGAACGATGCGATCAGCTACGGAAGCGCGAACCTGTGCATGTCGGGCTATGCCAACGCCACAATGGACAACCTCGTCTTGACCGCGGCCGGGACTTCGAACCCCACCCTGCTCAATCAGTACTACACCGAGATGACGAACCTAATGTACTACAATTACACCAACGCCTGGCTCGTCGTTCCGACGGCCGTCGCAGTCTACAACATCCACGTCCACGGGATCATCGAGAACCCCATGGCGAGCGCCGAGCCGTTCGCCTTCTTCTTCAACACCCAGTGGGCCCGCTAGCGAGACTGAACCCGCGCGCGCCCGGCCCGCTCAGCTCGAGGGTAGGCGGTCGGGTGGCGCCGGACCCGATCCGATCAGCGTCTCGGGCGGGATGGAACCGACCTCCTCGGCCCGGTGGCAGGCCACGAGCCGGTCGGGAAACTCGGCGACCGGGCGCAGCGGTGGATCCTCGACCCGGCAGCGCTCGATGACGAACGGGCAGCGCGGAGCGAAGCGGCAGCCGTGTTTCGGATTGATCAGGGTGGGCACTTCGCCGGAGATTCGGTACCGTGCACGCCGACGCTTCGGATCGGGTACGGGCACCGCGGCCAGGAGGGCCTTCGTGTACGGGTGGACCGGCTGGGTGAGCACCGCTCGGACCGGACCGATCTCAATGAGCTGGCCCACGTACAGCACGGCCACTCGATCCGCGGCGTATCGGACGGTCGCGACGTTGTGGGTGATGAGCAGATAGCTCAGGCCCCGTTCGCGCTGGAGACCGACGAGCCGGTTGAGGACCTGCGCCTGAACGGCGACGTCGAGCGCGCTGGTCGGCTCGTCGAGGACCACCAACGAAGGGTTGATGCTGAGCGCACGGGCCAGCGAGAGCCGCTGACGACCCCCGCCGGAGAATTCGTGCGGGTACTGGTCGAGGCAATCGGAAGGGAGTCCGACCTGCGGGAGCAACTCCGCGACCCGCTCGCGTACCGCGGCCCGCCTCAGAGGGAGCTGGGCCCGGATCGGTTCGCTCACGATCTGCCAGACCCTCAGGCGAGGGTCGAGAGAACCGACGGGGTCCTGGAAAACGATCTGAACGTTGCGACGCCAGGCACGAAGCGCGGAGCCGGATAGATGCGTCACGTCCTGCCCCCGGAAGCGGATCGTGCCCTGGGTGGGTTCGTGTAGGCGGGCCACGAGCCAGCCGAAGGTGGTCTTTCCCGAACCGCTCTCCCCGATGAGGGCGAGGGTCTCTCCGGACCGGACCGTGAGCGAGACCTCGTCCACGGCATGGATCGAGCGGGCGGGGGTACGCCCCAGCCAGTCCCGAGCGCTGACCGCGAGGGGGAAGTACTTCGCGATGGAGATGGTCTCAAGGAGGGGTTCGGAGGCCGCGTCCGTCACTACGTCACCTCCTCGGCATGCCAGCAGGCCGTGCGGTGCTCCCCGGCGGGCGCGGTCCCGATCGGCCGCAGCGGCGGCGCGGGATCGGTTGGGCACTTCTCCCGCGCGAAGGCGCACCGGGGATGGAAGACACACCCCATCGGGAGGCGCGCGAGGTTCGGCACCGTTCCCGGGATGGAATCGAGCGGGCCCTCGTCCTTGAAGCGGTTCGGGGCGGCGTGGAGGAGGGCGCGCGTGTACGGATGGCGAGGTCGTTCGAAGACCTCTGCCACCGGACCGAGCTCGACGAGCCGGCCGGCGTACAGGACGCCCACGTCGTCCGCGATCTCGGCGATCACGCCGAGGTCGTGGCTGATGAAGAGGATCGAGGTGTGGAGCTCGTCGATCAACTCCTTCATCAGGGTGAGCACTTGGGCTTGGATCGTCACATCGAGGGCGCTCGTCGGCTCGTCGGCGATGAGGAGCGAAGGGCGCTCCGATAGCGCTTGCGCGATCATCACGCGCTGGCGCATTCCTCCCGAGAGTTCGTGCGGATAGAGCCGGACGATGGTCTCGGGGTCGTTGATCCGCACGAGCGTCAACGCCTCGATGACCTCGTCGTGCATCGAAGGATCGTGTAGGCCCCGCGTCTTGAGATGCTCCTGGACCGCACCGCCGGGAAGGATCGGGCGGGTCAGCGTCGCGGCGGTGGAGGGGGATTCGGGCCTCGAGTAGTCGAACGGAGCTCCCTCCGGATGCGTGGCTCCCGCCCCGCGCTCCCGGATCCTCCGGATCCGGATCGCCTCGGCCACTTGGTCGTAGATTCGGAAGGCGGGATTGAGCGAATTGAGCGGTTCCTGGAAGATCATCCCGATCCCCGTGCCCCGCACCATCGGGAGCTTCCATCGGGGCAGCTTCGTGAGGTCGATGCCACGGTAGACGATCCGACCTCCTCGGACCTGCGCCGCGGGGACGGGCAGGAGCCCGGGGATGGCATGGGCGAGCGTGCTCTTCCCGCAGCCGGTCTCCCCGACGATGCCGGTGACCCGGCCCGGGAGGATCTCGAGGGAGACGTGCGAGAGGGCGTGAACACTTCCGCTGGCGGTGGCGTAACTGACGCTCAGGTCCTCGATCGAGAGGACGGGCTCGGTCACGGCGCGACCCCCGCGTACGGGCCGCTCTCGGCCTCGGCGGTGGGGAGCTCGGCTCCGGCGGGTAGCGGGAGGGCCGCCCCGGCTTGAGCCGTGATCCGGCGGCTGCGCGGGTCAAGCAAGTCGCGCAGTCCATCTCCCAGGAGGCTGAAGGCGAGCACCGTGACGAAGATCGCGAGACCGGGGAAGATGACGGTCCACGGCAAGCTGTTCACGCGATCGGCGTAGAAGGCGATCATCGCTCCCCATTCGACCGGGGGGCTCGTCGGGTACGGCACCCCGCCGGTGACGAACGCCACGGTCGAGAAGGTGACGATCACGGTGCCGATGTCGAGCGTGAAGTACACGATCACGGGCTCGAGGATGTTCCGTAGGACGTGGCGCAGGACGATCCGGCGCTCGGTCACCCCCGCGGCTCGCGCGGCGGCGATGTACGGTTGGTTCTTGACCGCGAGAACCTCTCCCCGCACCAAACGAACGTAGTACGGCCACCACGTGAGAAAGACGGCGAGCACGATCGGGAGCACTCCTCGACCCAGGGCCACCGTGATCGCGAGTGCGAGGATGAGGCTCGGGAACGCGAGAAAGAGGTCGGTGAGGCGCAGGATCGTCGTCGACGCGACCGCGCTCAGACTTCTCGGCCGGTCGTAGTAACCCGCCAGAATCCCCAGTCCTCCCCCGAACAGGAGGGACGCTCCGGCAATCGAGACCCCAATCCCGAGATCCGTCGGAAGGGCCGAGAGGACGTTCGAGAAGATGTCTCGTCCGAGCTCATCGGTCCCGAAGGGGTGCGGCCAGGTGGGACCCTGGCTCAGAGGGCCGGTGAAGATCGCGAGCGCCGGGTACGGCAATACGGCCGGATCCGCCCAGATCACGACCGCGGCGACCGAAAAGATGACCACGAGGACGAACCCGGCGAACGAGAGGGAGTTGGTCCTCAGGGAACGGAAGGCCGTCGCCGCGCCCCGGCCCACTCCCCGTGCGACCGATCCCATCCTCCCCGAGCGAGTGCCGCCGGGCAACCCTGGCCGATCCGAAGATGGGGGATGGGGCTCCATGCGTCCCTACCTCCACGCTACCTTCGGGTCGAGAAAGCCGTAAAGGATGTCGGCGATCAAATTCGCGACGACCGCTCCCACCGCGAAGACGATCGCCACGGCGACGGTCCCGGGGATGTTACTGCCTTGGATGGCATCGTAGGCATACAGTCCGATCCCCGGCCAGCGAAAGATCTCCTCGACCACGACCGTGCCGCTCAGTAAGCCTGCGATGGTGATGCCGAGCACCGTGGTGGTGGAGATCAGGGCCGTGCGAAGGGCGTGCTTGTACATCACGGTAAATTCGCTGAGGCCTTTCATCCGTGCGGACTTCACGTAGTCGAGCGGGAGCACCTCCAGCATCGAACTTCGGGTCATCCGGGTGATGATCCCGAAGTTCAGCACCGCGAGCACGGCCGCGGGCAGGATGAGATGGGCGAGGGCGTCCTCCGTGTACGGAAGGTTCCCTGCTAAGATGGCGTCCAGGACTGACATGTGGGTGATCTGAGGGAACGGCGGAGGACTGTTGGTGTACTCTCCCACGCTCAGCCCGAAGTACGGGGCGACGTAGAACGCCGCCACGAGCGCTCCCAAGTACGTGGGCGTCGCCCAGCCCCCGAGATAGAAGACCCGGACGAGGTGGTCGGCCCATCGACCGTTCGACTGGGCGGCGATGACCCCGAGCGGGATGCCGATCAGAACGATGAGGAGCAGCGACGCGATCACCAACTCGAGGGTGGCGGGGAAGTACTGCTCGATCTGGAGCAAGACGGAGAATCCCCCGGGAGCGGTGCCCCAGTTGCCCGCGAGGAATTCCTTGAGGTAGAGGAAGTACTGGACGACGATCGGTTGGTTGAGGCCGAACGTGGCCTGGCAGGCGTTGATCGCGCTCTGCTTGGCGTGACCCCCGAGCCAGATGATGCAGGGATCCGGGTAGGCGATCCGGATCAGGATGAATGCGATAGCCGTGACGCCGATGACGATGGGAATCAGGAACAGCGCACGCTTTCCGATGAACCAGAGCAGGTCGGAGGTGTTCCGTCCCACGACCGTCCCACTCTCCCTACTCAACCCGATACGGGTCGCGAGATCGCGTCATTCCGATCGAACAGTGTCTATTCGTACAAAAAGGTACGAGGTGACGGCGACTCCCCCACGCCTCCAAGGAGGTGCGCGAAATCGGACGACGGGACCTGAATCTCCGAGAACCCACTGCCGCTCCGATTCACCGGGGCGCGGGTCGGCCGTAGGGGCCGAGCGGCGCCTCCGGTGGCGTTATCGCCGACTCGATCCCACGGCGCTCGAGAGCCGTTCGGAACGACGACCCCGGCACGCACCGCTCCGGAGGAAGGACTCCCCATCCCTGGATATCGCCTCGAACGATGAACTCCGCACCGATGGCCCCGGCGACTCCCACGGCGTACTCGGTGGCCGTGAGACCCCAATCGGGTCGGGCCGGGAATCGCGCAACGGCGTGACGTTCCACTGCCACCCCGCCGGTCGAGCCATGGATCTCGAGGTCGCAGACCTCCGCGTCCTCGACGGTCACGCCTTCGGGAACACCGAGGAGCTTCTCTCGACGCAGAAGCGCCAGGAGGAACTCCCGCGGCCGCACCGATTGTCCTCCGACCACCAACGGGGCATCCGAGGCGAGCCCGAGCAGCGCCATGATCCGCAGGAGATCGATCCCCGGCCCTCCCTCCTTCCATTCGCAGTGCCGGAGTCCCTTGTCCCGGAGGCTCTCGGGAAGTGTCGCGGGCTCCGAGTGCAGCGTCCGATAGACTTTCACGGCCCCCACGGGGGGTGCGAAGGCGTACACCTCAGCCCCGCTCATGGGCGGATAGTCCCGGTACGCTCCGTTCTCGTAGATCACCGCAGGGAGGATCATCTCGTCAAGGAAGGTGCTCGGCGACCAAGTGAATAGAACTTCGGGCCCGTTGTGGGTCAGATCGATCCAGCCATCGCGGATGATAATGGAGTCCACTCGATCGAGATCTCGAGTGGCTTCCATGGCGAGGACATTGGAGACTCCCGGGACCTGCCCGAGACCGGGAACGGCGAGGAGATGCTCGCTGCGGTACGATTCGTCCAGCTCGAGCTGGCGCCGCGTCATGTGGAAGAGTCCCCCGAAATCGAGGTACGGGATGCGAGCGGCCCGGCAGGCGGCCATCACCTCGAGGTTGAAGGCATACTGGACGGCGTTGACACAGACCGAAGCTCCCTCCAGGAGTCGGATCAGCGCCGCTCGGTCGCGAACATCGATCTGCGCCGCCTCGACTCGGTTCCCACCCGCCCTCCTGCGCGCTCGTTCGGCGAGAGCCGGATCGAGGTCGGCCGCAAGGACCGAGTCGAACTCGACGGAATGGGCGAGGTCCCGCACGGTGCATTGCCCGGTGAGCCCGCCGCCTCCCAGGACGACGGCGCGGGTCATCGGCACCCACCCCCCGTCCTCGAGCGGGCGGTGGACGGGGTCCGGTCCTCGACCATCCTTCGCGCGGTAGGTTGCGAACTAATGGGCTTTTGCATGGGCCCGATCGATCGCGATGGACCCGGACGGGCCCGGCATTCGCGGTCCATTCCGGCGAAAGGAGGAGGGCCGTGGTCGAGGCTACACCGACTCTTCGATCTCGCCCACTTCTAGGCTACCGGCAAGTTGAGGAGCGGCGTCCGCGAATATCTCCAAGTGGCGGTCGACGTCCTTCTCGGTGTGCTGGACCGAGAGCGTCCATTGTTCGTCCGGGCCGGTCCCCGAAGGGATGAGCCCCCGGTTCAGGCACAGGTAGTAGTAGCGCATCGACCGGTCCCCGTCCACGGTCAGGAAGTCGCGCCAGTTCCGCACGGGGTGGTCGGAGAAGTAGACGGTCCCCGAAGGGCCGTCGTGCGAGACGTGAGCGGTGACGTGAGCGTCGTGGAGCACCTCGAGGTACCCCCGTGCGAGACGGTCGTTGAGCCGGGCGCTCTGGGCGAGAGCTTCGTCCGTTAGGATGTGGTCGAGCGACGCGAGGCAGACCGCCATCGCGAGCGGGTTGGAGTTGTAGGTGCCCGCGTGCGCCACCTTGCGGGGTCCGACCTCGTCGAGGATCCCCGTGCGGGCGGCCACGACCGAAAGGGGAACGCCGCACGCGATCGATTTCCCGAGCGTCATCAGATCGGGGCGGACGCCGAGCCGGGCCGCCCCGCCATGCGGATACTTGGCCCCGGTCTTGATCTCGTCAAAGATGAGCAGCGCCCCCACCTCGTCGCAGAGCTCGCGGACCCCGGGCAGGAACCCGGGTTCGGGTAGAACGAATCCCATGTTCATCGGGATCGGCTCGGTGATGATTGCCGCGAGGTCGTGGGCGTGTTCCCGGACGATCGCGCGGGTCGCGTCGAGGTCGTTGAACGGGGCTACGAGGGTTCGCTCCGTGGTCTCGGGAAGGAGGCCAGGGGAGGCCGCGGCCGACCGCGGGCGGTCCGATGGGCCGGCCACCTCCGGACGTGGTTTCACGCCGACCAGGAGCGTGTCGTGGGAACCGTGGTAGCATCCCTCGAACTTGAGGACGTACGGCCGGTGCGTGAAGGCGCGGGCGAAGCGGATCGCGTGGTGGGTGGCCTCGAGTCCGGTCGTGCTGAACCGGGCCTGAGCCATGCCAAAGCGGCGGCAGATCCGTTCCGTGACCTCGGGAGTCCTCTCCCACTCGTAGCCGTAGATGGTTCCGGCGTCGATCTGCCGCCGCATCGCCTCGACCACTTGGGGATGGGCGTGGCCGCTCTGCAAGGACCCGAATGCCATGTTGAAATCGAGGTAGGCATTGCCATCGGCATCCCAGAGTGTGACCCCCTGGGCCCGACGAACGTAGAAGGGGTACGGGTCCGCGAACCGGTAGTTCGAGTGGACGCCCAGCGGGGTCCATTTCCGCGCCTGTTCCCAGAGCGCGGCGGATCGAGGAGTCCGGCGACGATACTCGTCGTATGCGGCTTCCCCTCTAGGATCCATCGTCCCATCTCCGGATGCTCGGCGCGTAAAGGCGTGAGATTGAGGTCGGGGGCTTACAAAAGGATTGATGTGAGCCGAACCGGGCGCCACGGACCTTCTCCCGGAGGTCGATCCATCTCGTTCGCGTCGCCTCGGGAGATCGCGAGGTCGCTTGGATCCCTAAGGGAAAGCCGCGGGAGGGGTTCGAACCCTCGACCTGCTCCTTACCAAGGAGCCGCTCTGCCAGCTGAGCCACCGCGGCACTGTCCCGAGCCGAGCGATATCAGTTCTTCCGCTTTCCGCCTGCCCCGGGTCTTTGCGAGGCCCCTTCGCTCCATGGGAATCCCTTCGAGATCGTCGCCCAATCCAGGCGGGCCCCGGTCCGGAACGGTTGCTTCGCTAGGAAGGCCTGCATGCCGGCCTTCTGGTCGGGGGTCCCGAAGAGGTGGGCCCAAAGATCGAGCTCGTAGGCGAGACCCTCCTCGATTCCCGGGTCGATCGAGCGAAGGAGGGCGAATTTCGCCGCGGCGAGCGCGACCGGGGGCTTTTCCGCGAGTTCCCCCGCGAGCGCGAGGGCCGTGGAGAGGAGGTCCGCACGAGGTACGACCTGGTCGACCAGCCCCAGCGCGTGGGCTTCCTTCGCGGAGACCGATCGGCCCGTCATGATCCACCGTCGGGCCGCCGCGAGACCGATGCGGCGGGGGAGACGCCGGGTCCCGCCCCACCCGGGCATTACCCCGAGGTTGATCTCCGGCTGCCCGAAGGAGGCATCGTCGCTCGCGATGATGAAATCGCAGGCGAGCGCGATCTCGCAACCCCCACCGAGACATACCCCGTTCACGGCGGCGATCACCGGAAGCGGGAGCCGCTCGATCCGTCGGGTGGTTCCCTGCCCGCGCTCGCCATGGTCGTGCGCCTCAGTCGGACCCATCGGAGCCATCTCGCGGATGTTCGCGCCGGCCGCAAATGCCCGATCGGACGCGCTGGCGAGCACCACCGCACGGACCTCGGGGTCGGCTTCCGCTTCGTCCAACCGGCGGACGAGGGCGTCGAGCACCTCGCGGCCGAGCACGTTGACGGGAGGGTGGTCGATCATCACTACGGCGATCGGGCCCTGGCGTTCGTAGCGAATGGGCCCGTCGGACGATGGGTCCGTCACATCCGGTGGAGCGGCGAGCCATAATTAACGGTCGCCGGCCCGATGCGACAACCCTTTTCGGACCGGCACGTTCGCCCGCCGTGCGCGGGTCCGTGTCGGGGAGCTGGCAGGGGATGGGGGGGACCTGAACGATGCCCCGGGAAGCCGTCTCGACATGGTTTGGCGCTTTCCTGCTCGAGGATGGGAAGATTGTCCGGTCGTATCCCTGTCCCAAGGATGCGGCCGCGATCCACGAACGGATCGCGCTCCGCCGAGCCGGAGACCTCACCCCGGAGGACGCGCATCTGGTGCGGGAAGCGGCGGGCGCCGACGTGGGAACGCGCGACCGGCGCCTCGCCGAGCGAGGTCTGCGGCTCGACCTTCGACTTCGCGGTTCGGTGGATCCCACGACCGTCGGCTTCGACCCTCGCCTACTGCGGGATCCCCTCTTGGAGGAGGCCGATCGAGCGCTGCACGCGGGCTGGGACCCTTCAATCCACGTCCAGGAGGCCGTGCGCGCGATGACCGACCTCGATCACATCCGCAACCTCCTAGGCGAGCGCATCGGCAGCTGGAGCTCGCGCGACGCTCCCGAGACCGATCCCGGCGATCACGCGGCCGCCGCACGGCTGCTTCTCGAGGACGGCACTCCGGCCTCCGGACTCTCCCCACCGGATCCGAGCCTCGCCCGAGCTCGCCGACGGCTCGCCGAGACGTACCGGTCCATCGAGTCGGTGCGCTCGGATCTGGACAAGGCGGTCGAAGAAACGGTTCCCAAGCAGTGTCCGAATCTTTCAGCGCTGCTGGGTCCGGCGCTCGCCGCCCGCATGCTCGCTCAGGCCGGGGGCCTCGATCGCATGAGTCGGATGCCGGCGAGCACGATCCAGGTACTCGGAGCGGAGCGGGCGTTCTTCGAGCACCTGCGCGGACGGGCACCTCCGCCTCGGCACGGCCTCTTGTTCCTGCACCCGCGGATCCAGTCGGCCGGCCGGACCGAACGCGGCCGCCTTGCCCGCGCCCTCGCCGGGAAGACCGCGATCGCGGCCCGGCTCGACCGCAACGGCGCCCCGCTCGACCCCGATCTCGCACGCCAGTTCGAGAATCGGGCGACCGTGATTCGCGCGAACCCCCGCAGGCGCGGGGCTCCGAGATCACGCACGCCACTTCACCGAGCAACCCAGCACCGGTAGCTCCGCGGGTGCCACGGGCTTGCCGGCAAGGGCGGCGTCCAGCGCCGCCTCCAGGTACGGGTGGTGGACCGCTTCGGGATGTTCGTGATTGTCGTCGATGCGGCCCTGGAAGATGAGGCGGCGCTCGCGGTCGAAGAGCATGGCGTGCGGGGTCACGAGCGCGCCGTAGGCGTGGGCGATCTCCTGGGACTCGTCCCGCAGGTACGGGAACGGGTAGGCATGCTCCTGGGCCCGGCGCGCCATCATCTCCATTCGGTCGTCGGGGTACGCGACCGCGTCGTTCGCATTGATCAGGACGATCCCGACGCCGCGGGGGCCGTACTTCTCTCCGATCTCGACCATCCGACCCTCCCAGGCCCGGACGTACGGACAATGGTTGCACCACCAGACCACGAGCAAGAGCCGGTCCTTCGCGAACTCATCGATCCGATGCACCCGCCCGTCCGTTCCGCGGAGTGCGAATGCCGGGGCGACGTCGCCGGGATGGAGCTTGAACTCGGAAAGCTCGGCCACGGGTTGCCTAGAGAGCCCGACCTCTTAGCGGTTGAGCGTCGGGGATATCCCCCTCTCCGCGCTTTCCCCGGCGGACGAGTGGATGGACGAGGAAGACGGGTCCCCGATCGATGCGGAGGAGAACGAGCGACGGGACGAAGCGGCCTTGCGCCGGGCGAGCGTCGCGTGGAGAGCCGCAACCGTAGCCACGCGATCCCTCTCGATCGGAATCGGAGTCCCCGCCACGACCGCCTGGGTGGACGATGCCCGGCGCCGCGGGATCCCGATCGTCCGGCGTCGCACCGGCGGCACCGGAGTCCTGCACCTCGCCGGGGACCTCGTCTGGTCGATCGTCCTTCCCCGGGAGGATCCCCGCGTGGGCCGGGACTACGCGCACGCGTACGCTCGGCTCGGCGCCGGCGCGACCCGATTCCTCACCGAACTCGGATTGGAAGCAAGGTGGACAGCCGCTCCGTCTCTTTCGAGATCCTGCTGCACGCTCGGAGAGCGAGGGTGCGTGCTCACGGCGAAGGATCGCGTGGTGGGAGGGGCGGCCCAGCACCTCACGCGAACGGCCCTTCTGCATCACGGTACAATCTCCGTGACGGTCGATCGACCTCTGGTGCGCTCGCTGTTCGACCTGAGGAGCCCGTCGGACGCGGACCGGCTGGCGGGCATCGCGGAACTGGGAGTCGGGCTCTCGGGAGCGCGGCTCGCCGCTCGGCTCTCGGAGTCGCTCCGGGCGGAGTTCGCCTAACGGGGCGGCTCCGTTCCCGGGGCGGAGGCTCCGGGGGGTCGCGCCTTCCAGAGCGGATCGGCCTCGCGCTCGGCGTCGCGTCGGATCTCCTCCCACGAGGCGCGGGTGAGGGTCCGGCCCCGGACGACACACTCGCCGTCCACGTAGACCGAATCGATCGCTCCTTCCTCTGCCGAGTAGGCGAGGTGCGAGACGATCGCCTCCGGCCGAGCGGGAACGAGCGTCGGATGGTCGAGGCGGAAGAGCGAGAAGTCGGCCCGCTTGCCGACCTCGAGCGAGCCGAGGTCCTGGCTCCGCCCGAGAAGGTGGGCCCCTTCGATCGTTGCCATGTCCAGAAGGGTCTGGGCGGGTAGCGCGCCCGGGTCCCATCGGTGATGCTTCTGGAGGAGGCCCGCGACGTGCATCTCGCGCAGCATCGAGAGGGAGTTGTTGCTGGCGACCGAATCGGTGCCGATCCCGACCCGAACCCCGGCGCCTTGGAGCTCGACGACGGGGCAGACCCCACCCACCGCGAGCTTCAGGTTCGAGCTCGGGCAGTGGGCCACGCCCACGCCGCGCGTCCCCAGGATCTCGATCTCCCGCCGGGTCAGCCAGACCCCGTGAGCCCCGATCATGCGCGGGCCGAGGAACCCGATCTCGTCGAGCCACATCACGGGCCGTTTGCCCGTCTTCGCCTCGTGCTCGTGGACCTCGCGGCGCGTTTCGGAGAGGTGGAAGTGACAGAGCGTCCGCGTCTCCTCCGCGAGCGCGCGGGCGCCGAGCCACGTCTCCTTCGAGCAGACGTACACCCCCTGCGGTGCGGCGAGCGGCGTGACCCGGGGATGATCCTTCCATCGGCCGATGAACGCTCGGGCGTTGTCGAGCGGTCGGCCTTTCTGGGTGGTCAGTTCCGGGTCGAGGACCGCCCAGCCCAGGAACCCGCGGATGCCGAGGCGATCGACGGCGCGCGCGACCGCGTCCTCGTGATAGTACAGATCGAGGAAGGAGGTCGTCCCGCCGAGGAGCATCTCGGCGATCCCCGCGGCAGCCCCGACCTCGACGTCCTTCTCGACCCGGCGCGCGTCGACCGCGAACAGGGTCTCTAGGAACCCGGAGAGATCGCGCTCGTCCGCGATCCCGCGCAACAGCGACATCGCGACGTGCCCGTGCGTGTTGACGAACCCCGGTACCGCGGCGAACGCCGTCGCATCGACGACCTCGGCGCCCGTCCGCAAGGCGTCGGGGCCGACATGGGTGAAGCGGCCGCCTTCGATGCGAAGATCTCCGCGCACGACCCGGCGCCGGGCGTCCTGCGTGACGAGGAGCGCCCCGGTGAGCACGACCGGTCCGGTCTTCGCCCCGTCGCTCACGACCGGGCTACGGGGCTCGGGGTAAAAGGGGTTCGGAAGGGGCCGTGCTCGCGGCGGCATCGAGCGAGACTTCGGGAAGGTCCCGCATGCCCTCCCGGCTGGTACGCTCGAAGCCCCCCAGACCTCGCATCAGGCTCAGGACCCAAGGCCGCGTGAAGACGATCACGATCGGCACGACGGACGTGGCGGCGAGGATCACGACGACCCAGAACCCCGAGACCCAGCTCGCGCTCGGCATCCCGAGAATCGTTGCGGTCGTGTTCGGGATGAGCACGACCGCCCCGATGAGCGCGATCACGAGCGCGAGGTAGGCGATCCCGAGCATGCGGATATTGGAGGTGTTGGCGAGCGCGCTGATCTGGTTGGATATCCTTCCGAGCTCCACCGCCGATTCGGAGATCCGGTTCCCGTCCTGGCTGGTCCGCAGCAGAATGACGTCCCGGAGTACGCTCTGGATCTCCGTGCACAGCGCCTCCTGGCGCGCCGCCTCGCTACGGATCTCCGGGAGGACCGGGCCGATCTCGGGGAACGCGGAGCCGAGCGACTCTCCGAGCTGGCTGACGAGCGAGACGAGTCGGATGACCCGACGCCGCGCTTCCGCCACCTCGCGGGAGGTCGCCTCCATCTCCGCGATCGGGATCGACGCCGCCGAGGTGGGCCACGAGGCGAGCCGCTCGTCCAGCCCCACGAGGTGTTCGGTGTAGTTGGCCCAAGCGTACTCGACGAGATCGACCAGGAGCGCCGTCGATCCGGAGAGCTGCGAAGTGGTCGAGCGCACGCTCCGCGGAACGGTGCCTCCGAGCGGCAGCACTTCGCTGCCGGCGAGCCATAGTCCCTGCCACTGGAGTGCCCCGCGCGGCCCGAAGATCCCGAGCGCGATCAGGGTCCCGTTCGGGCCTCGCGTGACGACCGTTCGAGGCACCCCCGGCCCACCGGGATGGATCGTGCGAAGGGCCTCCGCGACCGTCGTCACCGGGGCCATCCGCCAGCGCCTCCTACTAGATGTCGAGGTTCGTGACCTCGACCGCGTGCTCCTGGATGTACAGGCGTCGGGGTTCGACCTCTTCCCCCATCAGGATCTTGCATAGATCGTTCGCTTTCTGGGCATCCTCGATCGTGACGCGCAGGAGCGAACGCGCGCCGCGCTGCATCGTCGTCTCGCGCAGCTGGTCCGCGTTCATCTCGCCGAGTCCTTTGTAACGCTGGATCGTGACGCCCTTCGGGCCTCCCATCGATTTCGCTTCGCGGTCGCGCTCCTCGTCGGAGTAGGCCCAAGCGACCTTCGAGCCCTTCTGGAGCCGGTAGAGCGGCGCTTGGGCGATGTAGACGTGTCCTTCATTGATCAAGTCGGGCATCTTGCGGTAGAACAGCGTCAGGAGCAGCGTGCGGATGTGCGATCCGTCCACATCGGCATCCGTCATCAGGATGATCTTGTGGTACCGCAGCTTGGAGAGGTCCTCTTCGTCCCCGATGCCGATCCCGATGGCGGTGATCAGGGACCGGATCGCGTCGTTCTGGAGCATCTTATCGAGCCGCGCCTTCTCGACGTTCAGGATCTTGCCTCGCAGGGGGAGGATCGCCTGGAACTCCCGGTCCCGGCCCTGCTTTGCGGTCCCCCCGGCGCTGTCGCCCTCTACCAGGAACAGCTCGCACTCGGTCGGGTCACGCGAGTGGCAGTCGGCGAGCTTCCCCGGGAGTCCCCCCCCCTCCAGGAGTCCCTTGCGGCGCGTCAATTCCCGCGCTTTGCGCGCCGCCTCGCGTGCCTGGGCGGCCTGCACGGCTTTGGAGATCAGCGCTTGTCCGACCGCGGGGTGCTCCTCGAGGTACTCGGCGAGCTTGTCGTTGACCGCGCTCTCGACCTGGCCCTTGACCTCGGAATTCCCGAGCCGGGCCTTGGTCTGGCCCTCGAACTGGGGTTCGAGCACCTTGATCGAAAGGACGCAGGCCAGCCCCTCCCGGACGTCCTCGCCCGAGAGACTCTCCTTGTCGCCCTTGATGAACCCGCGGGCGCGGGCGTGCTCGTTGAGGGTGCGCGTGAGCGCGGCCCGGAGACCGATGACGTGGGTCCCGCCGTCGACCGTGTTGATGTCGTTGACGAAGGCGAGCGTCGTCTCGTTGTACCCGTCGTTGTACTGGAGTGCGACCTCGATCTCCGTCGTGTCGCGCTTCGCGTGCAGGTAGATGGGGGGTTTGAACAACGGATTGGTCGAGGTGTTGAGGTCCTCGACGAACTCGATCAATCCTCCCGCGTGATGGAACGTGACCTGGGTCGCGTCCCGCTCGTCGGCGAAATAGATCGTGACGGCCGGGTTCAGGAACGACAGCTCCTTGAGTCGCCGCTCGACAACATCGCGGTCGAAGATGAGCGTCTCGAAAATCTCCCGATCCGGCTTGAACCGCTGCTCGGTGCCGGTTCCGTCGGCCTTCCCGATGACCTCGAGGGGAGCGACCGGGGCGCCGCGCTCGTACCGTTGGAAGTACTCCTTCCCGTCCCGTCGGACCCGGACCTCGAACCATTCGCTCAGTGCGTTGACGACGTGTAGGCCGACTCCGTGCAGGCCCCCGGAGACCTTGTAGGCGGCTCGATCGAACTTCGAGCCGGCGTGCAGGACCGTCATCACGATCTCAAGCGCGGGGCGCTTGTACTTGGGATGGATCTCGACCGGTATCCCGCGTCCGTTGTCACGGACGGTGCACGTCCCGTCCTTGTGCAGCGTTACCCAGATCTCGGTACAGGCACCGGCAAGTACCTCGTCGATCGAGTTGGCCACGACCTCGTTGATCAGGTGGTGCAGCCCGCGGGTGTCGGTCGAGCCGACGTACATGCCCGGGCGCCGACGGACCGCGGAAAGTCCCTCCAGAACCTGGATGGAACTCGCATCGTATGCAGGGGTGGAAACCGACTCCGGAGGCATGGCGGAAGCGACGGAACTACCCGTCATTTCTACCGAGCCGGGCGCGCATTATAAGCGTATGTCCTCGGCGGAAAATCGACTCTCCGGACCCCCTCGGTCCGGCGCGTGTGGGAAGGCCGGCGAACCCTACCATCCGGGGACCTCCCGGGGCCCTTGCGGTCGGCAATCGCCGATGCCGAGTTCGCCATGATAAAGACCCAAATAGCCCCCGCTCGTGAGCGCCTCGATGGCCGATGTTGAGGAGGCCCCTCCACCGATGACCGCCCCCAAGGCGGCTGCGCCGGAGGCGAACGACGATTGGGCCACCCGCTACAAGTACCTCCTCGCCGATTTCGAGAACTATCGACGGCGGACCGAGCGCGAGCGGGAGACGATTGCGCGGCAGACCCGCGCGTCGGTGCTGCTCGATCTCATCCCGCTGTACGAGGCCGTCCAGGGTGCGGGCGTCGCGCTCGCGGTAGGTCACTCGGCCGATGACGTTCGGCGCGGACTCGACCTGCTCGATCGGGAGTGGCAACGCCTGATCCTGCGAGAAGGCGTCGAACCGGTCGCCCGGATCGGTGCTCCGTTCCGCGCTGATGAGGCCGAGGCCGTGGCCGAAGCCCCTCCGACCGGAGACCAGACCGAAGGCACGGTCGTCGAGATCGTCCAGCAGGGGTACCGGTTTCCCGGGGGCCTGTTGCGACCTGCGAAGGTGGTCGTCGCCCGCGGCCCCCGCCAACCCGAGCCCGATCCGGCGGCCGCTGCACCCGAGTTGCCCGACTCCCCGGAGCGCGCCCCATGAGCGAGCGGTCCTCGGAGATCTCCGGTCTGTATCGACGCACGATCGAAGAGCGGCGAGAGCTCGTTCGCGAGTGGGCCGGGCTGACGGAGGCCGAGGTTCGCTCGTACGAGTTCCCGCCCGGGATCGATCCCGCAACGATCGACCGGATGATCGAGAACGTGATCGGGGTGTTCCCGATCCCCCTCGGGGTGGCCACGAACTTCCGCGTCAACGGTCGCGATCGCCTCATTCCGATGGCGATCGAAGAGCCGAGTGTGGTCGCAGCCGCATCGAACGCGGCGAAAGTCACGCGGGCCACGGGTGGTTTTTCGGCAAGCGCGACCGCTCCCGTGATGATCGGGCAGGTCCAGATCCTGGACGTCCCCGATCCGGCGGCGGCGCGGCTGCGGATCCTCGATGAGCGCGATCGCCTCCTCGAGGCTGCGAACGCGAAGGATCCCGTGCTCGTGAAGTTCGGCGGCGGCGCCCGCGACCTCGAGGTCCGCCTGCTGCAGACTCCCCGAGGATCGATGTTGATCGTTCACCTGTTGGTGGACGCGCGCGATGCCGGCGGGATGAACGCGGTCAACACCATGTGCGAAGCGCTTGCGCCCGAGCTCGCGCGTCTCGCCGGGGGCCGCAGCGTGCTCCGCATCATCTCCAACCTCGCCGTTCACCGGCTCGCCCGCGCCCGAGCGACCTTCCGGGTCGACCTGCTCGCCACCGACCGGGCGACCGGCCCGGAGGTCGTCGAGGCGATCCTGGACGCGTACGCGCTCGCCGTCGCGGACCCCTACCGCTGCGCGACGCACAACAAGGGGATCATGAACGGTATCTCGAGCGTGGTCATCGCGACCGGCAACGACTACCGCGCGATCGAGAGCGGCGCGCACACCTACGCGGCGTGGTCCGCCGAGCCAGGCGCTGTCGTCCGGCCCTTGACCACCTACGAGAAGGACGCCGACGGCAATCTGGTCGGATCCATCGAGCTCCCCACGGCCCTCGGGCTCATTGGCGGCGCGACGGCGGTCCATCCGACGGCGAAGGCGAACGTCAAGCTCCTCGGTGTGAAGACCGCTCGGGAGCTCGCCGAGATCGTCGCCGCGGTCGGCCTCGCGCAGAACTTCGCGGCGCTCCGCGCCCTCGCGACCGAGGGGATCCAGCGGGGTCACATGGAGCTCCATGCCCGCAATCTGGCGACCAGCGCCGGCGCGCGCCCCGATGAGGTCGACCGCGTCGTCGCGCGCTTGGTTCAGGAACACGCCATCCGCTTCGATCGGGCGAAAGAGGTCATCGAGGAGCTGCGAGCATCGGGTCCCCGATGAACGTCGGGGTCCTCGCCCTGCAAGGGGATGTCCCCGAACACTTTCGCGCCTTGCGACGGATCGTTCCGGAGCGGCGCATCATTTGGGTGCGACGCCCGGAGGACCTCGTTGGTCTCGACGCCCTCTTCCTTCCCGGAGGGGAGTCCACCACGATCGCCGACCTCCTCGCGAGGACGGGACTCTGGGGCCCGATGAAAGAACGCATCGAAGGCGGCCTGGCGATCCTCGCGACGTGCGCCGGTCTCATCGTGCTCGCGCGCGACTTGGAGCCGAGCCCCGGCGGCCGTGACCCGCTCACCTTCGCGTTGCTCGACATCCGCGTCCGACGCAACGACTACGGGCGGCAGCGCGAATCGTTCGAAGGTTCGGTGCGGGTGGAGGCCCTCGAGGGACCGCCGTTTCCGGGCGTGTTCATCCGGGCGCCGCGGATCCTATCGGTCGGGCCGGCGGCACGGGCGATCGCCTGGAGGGCCGAGGAGGTTGTCGGGGTGCGCCAGGGCTCGATCTGGGGGTTCACCTTCCACCCGGAGCTCACCAGCGACCTGCGTCTTCACCGCGCCTTCCTGAGGTCGGTCTCGCCGGGCTCTCCCTGAACGCCGCTTCTATCGGAACGGAAAGGCGAGGTACCGCACGATCGGGAGGAGCGCGACGCCCTAGCGCACCGGGGCCGATGCATTCCTCCACCGACGACGAAGATGAGCACGGGCGCGAGCGGCCCGGCCGATATGGCTCCAGGGGCGCCGGCCTCCGCTGGTCGAGCCGCGGGTCCCGAACCGGGCGGACACGGTCTCGCGGTCGCTCAGTGGTAGGTATCGAACCGGTACGGGTCGAGGGGCAGTTCGCCAATCGCCATGAGAAACTCTGGCGGGGTGAGCAGGGGCTTCGGGTAGAGCGCGCTATCGTCGAGCGCAATCCGAGGACATGCCGTGTTCACGTACGCCTCGACGTTGCGTCCCTCCAGATCCCGGGGATCGATGCGGGCGAAGGATAGGATCTCGGCCTGGCGCCCGCGCGAACGCGCGCGCTCCTGGAGCGCGAGGGCGGTCGCCGTTCGGTTCTGTCCGGCAAAGGTGGAGACGAGGATGCCCCAGCGGTCGACGTTGCGCACGGAGGCGACCAAGAGCTGACGGCGCCGCACGAGCGCCCCGCGATCGATGGGGCTCTCGATCGTGTTCTGCAACGGATCGAGCGACCAGACGGGTCGGTCGACCGCGAACGCGAGGCCGATCGGATGGAACCGGCCGGTCCCGAGGAACAGGAAGGCGTCGACCTCCGCCGCGGTGGCCTCGGCGCCCGTGTAGTTGCACCCGAGCGCCTGGGCGGCGTACGCCAGTCGACGATCTCCCTGCCCCACACGGACCACGTACCCTCGCGCGGTGAGCGCCTCCGAGAGCGGCTCCACGAGATCGAGGTGCTGCACAGAGGCCACGATGCCGAGCCGCCGGGGGATCCCGGCCGCCTCGAGCGTCCGGACTAGCCGTTCGGGGTCTCCTGCGGGCTCCCGCATCTCGACGAAGTAGGTGGGCATGGGAAGCGCGACGTTCGGGATCGGAGCGTGCCCGAGCACGACGGAGACGTCCGCGTTCGGCACCTCATCTCGGGACGGAACGTCACATGCACCGAAGCAGGCCCGACCCGCGAGCACCACCGGGATCCCGGTCTCCTCCCGGATCTTCTCGGCAAGATCGGCCGCGTTGCGCACGAGGCCCGCCGGCACCTGCAGGGCGATGCGGCGGGGACGATCCTCGCGGAGCGCGTCGAAGAGCCCGGGGCCGAGCGTAGGGAACCGGCGCACGCGTGTGGAGGCGTTCGGTGGCGCCTCGGCCGTCATGGTCCCACCCGCTCGAGAAGGCGGCCCACGGCGGCCCGATTGTCCGCGTAGTGCAGGCGCTCCACGGCCTCTTCCGGGGTCACCCAAGCATACAGGTCGTGTTCCTCGCTCAAGCGAGGGGTCCATGCCGGGTCGACCTCGACCCCGAAGGCGTGGAGCCTCCACGTCCCTCCCTCCGGGCCTTCGAACGTCACATGCCAATCCAGAGCGAACAGGCGTTTGGGGGTCTCGAGCCCCGTCTCCTCCCGCAGCTCGCGGCGGATCGTCGCTTCCCAATCGGAGTCGGCCGCGTCGACCTTGCCGCTGATCGGCACCCAGATCGATTCGCGCGCGGGCGGACGCCGCAGGATCATGACGCGCATGGGCAGACGGGAAAAGAGGTACCCCTCGACGCACTCCTGCTGGATCGAACCGCTCGGCGTCGTCACCCGCTCCCCCGGCGCGCGAGGAGGGCCAGGATCGCTTCGGCGGGCTGGCCGTGGGCCCGGAACAACGCTTCGGCTGCCTCCTCCCGCGAGACCCCCGCTTGCTCCATGACGAGTTGGACGTCCTCCTCCGGAGGGCCGACGGCCGGCACCGCGGCCGCTCCCGTCGAGGACGCCGTTCCTCGGGGCCGAATCTCGGGGTGGCCTGCGACCTGGTAGGTCCGGACCCCCTTCACCGTCAGGACGGTGACCTCGGGGGCTCGGAAGACGTGCTCCTTGGTCTTCGTCCGCACGACGACCTCCTCGACCCCGTCGATGGTCTCGGTGGTCATGCCGAGGCGGCGCATCATGGCCTGCATATCGCGTTCGCTGCGGGGTCCGCCGGGCATCATCGAGTCAATCCTCTCGGTCGCTGGTGGCCCGACGGATGCGGGCCTCGAGCTCGGGCGTAGCCGGTTCCGAGTCCGCCGGCATGCCACGCCGTTGCGTGCGCCGTTGGCGACGTTGCGACTCCCGCGTGCGCTGGACCTGCTCCGTGAGCTCGTCCATGAGGGCCGCGATCCCGGCCAGGAAGTTCCAGCCGGTGTGGGAGGCGTAGAAGATTCCGCGGTCGGTGTGCAATCGCGCCTCGACGGTCGCGTCGGCCGTGCGGTGCGTGGCGTGGGGCTCGAAGTGCAGGCTCAATAGGGACGGCTTGACGTGGCGGGAGATTCGGCGGAGCCCCGCGGCGACCAACCGGTCGATCTCGGTCAGCGTGGTGGGGTCGCTCGAACCGCGCAAGCCCGTGATCTGGACGTAGACGTCCCCCAGCCGGTCGCCCTGCGCGCTCGCGCTGCCGACGGCGAGCCCGAGGAGGTCGGTCTGAGCCACGACCGCGGTCGGTCCGGTTGGGTCGACGACGAAGACGCTCGATACGTTCTCCCGGGTCATCCGCCGCGCGGCCTCGACAGCGGAGGTCCCCGCGGGGACCGTGACGGCCGGACTGTGCATGATCGTTCCGATCTCGACGTCGTAGACCGAGCCGCCTTTCTCGGCGTCGCGCTTTCCTCCGACCGTCGGGCGCCATAGGACGCGCGCGAGATCGGAGACGCCGACGGCTCCGACAAGGTGACCCTTCCGGTCGAGCACGGGGAGCGGATGCTCTTCGAGGAGGCGGATCTGGGCGAGGAGTTGGCGGATCGGGTCGCTCTCGTGGAAGGGGTGCCCGATCGAGCGGGAGATCTCGTCGACCCGATGATCGGGGATCTGGCGAAGGTCGGGAAACGCGCGGACGAGGTTCGTCCGGCTGACGACACCTAAGAGCTCTCCGCGGCGGCCGACGACGGGGGCCGCCCGCAGGCCCGTGGCGAGGAGCTGCTCGGCGAGTTCGGGATAGGGCGTGGCAGGGGTGACGAGCGGCGGGATCAGCAGGAGATGTTCGACCTTCGTCGAGAAGGAGAGGTTGGCGCGTCGAGCGATCGACTCGAACGTGATCATCCCGATCAGCTTCGACCCTCGAAGCACGGGCATTTCGTGGAAGGCTCCGGTGCTCATCTTGCCTAGGGCGTGGGAGAGGAGTGCGTCGTGGGCGACGGTCACGGGGTCCTTCGCCATGAGCGTCCCGGCGGTGGGCCATGCAGCGGACATCGACGCCTCAACTGCAGGCGATGGTCATATGGCTGGCGGGAGGGGCCGGGGTTTGTGGGTGGCCTTCAACCGACGTCCCGAGCCATCTGGTAGCCGTTCTCGCCGTCGGAATAGTAGCCGCGCAGCAGATCGACCACTGAGAATCGGAATCGGGCGTAGAACCGGATCGCGGTCGCATTGCTGACCCGCACCTCGAGGGTGACCCGCCGCAGCTGCTTCTCTCGGCAGTGCACGAGGAACTCGTTCATGAGGAGTGTTCCCAGGCCCCGGCCCCGGTGATCGCGATCGACCGCGAACATCAGGACGCGTCCTTCGCCTTCCACCTGGTGGACCCCGAGCAGGAAGGCGATGGGGACATCGCTCGGATCGGTGGCGACGAGGAATCCTTCGGGCCAGTTCGCGCTCAGCGACGGGTAGAGCGCCGGGTCGTAGTGTTCGCGGAGCGCGTCCGCCACGATCGGAGTGATGTACGGCACATCGCTCACTCGGAACCCACGCAGGGTCGCAGAGGATCGCGGGGTGCCGTCGCCGGTCCGTTCGCGTGTCGCGGAGGCGGGCTCAGCGATACATCTCACCCGGCCCGACGGTCTCCCCTGCTCGGGGGGTCTGGGATGCCGTCTGCTGTTCGTCGAGATGGTGACGGACTTCCGCCTCGATCTCCTTCGCCTTCTGCCGGAGCGGGCGGGTGTTCAACACCATGAGCGGGACGAGGGGGTTGACCGCCTCGATCACCTTGGCCGCCGCGCGGGCATCCGGATAATCCTTGTGTGCCTGCGCGATCACGCACAGCACCGGCAAGGGCCGGCCGAGCGCGTTCAGGAGGAGCCCGCCCGCGAACCCGGTCACGACTCCGCTCGCCGTGGTGAAATGGTACTTGCTGAGGAGCGGCGCTGCGGCCCGGTTGGCCATCGCGACGACCCGGGCGTCGCCCTTGTCGTCCTTGTCGATCGGCTGGCCCTCGACCGCGATCACGAGCTCGATCCCCTTCGCTTCGGACCAGTCCAAGAGCGCGCGGCCGAGGCGCGAGAGCAGCCCGGCCGGGGGTTGGATGTCGGAGATCGCGACCACGAGCTGCTGGCAAGAGCGATCGGGGCCGCAGACGAGCTTACTCGCGTAGAACCGGATCGGGGCGTTCACAACCCCCTCGTCCATGACCACGGTGGGTGGGAACTCTTCGCCGACCATGTAGGCAACCTGGGTCATGTCGAGGGTATGGACAAGATACGAGGCGGCCACGGAGCCGACCAAGCCGTGCGTGGGGAACCCCACGACCATCATCGCCCCCCGCAGCGAGTCGCCGCGCGTATCGACCACCTCGAGATCCACGTTTGCCTCCCTCGAATGGCTGGGCGCGTTCGACCGACTCATGAGAGACGACCGCGCTTATGCGGTTTCGCTCCCCACCGAGAGACCCCGGGCCCCAGTGGTGTGAAGAAATCGGTGGATGACGCCCCTGGCGTGAACCGTCATCTGCACCCCCTCCGACCCAAATAACGGTGCAGGGCGAGCTCGTACGTCCCCCTACGGGTCTTCCGAGCCAGCAGCATGACGAGTTGGTTTCGTAGACCTCGTCCCCACCATGCCCACTTCCGCTTGCATCGATCCGCGATCATCCCCATCACCCGCTCGACTCCGTTCGAGGTGGCCGGCAGGTCGATCCCGTAGACCGCTACCTCGGCGAAGACGACCAGCGCCTTCGCCTCCCGACGGATCGCTCGGGCGGAGCGAGGGCAGGCGGCCCGCTCCAGGCGCCGTGCCAGCACCTCCAGTTCCTCGAGGGTGGCCCGCACCCGGTCGGTGATGGCCCACCACTCTCTTCGAAGTCGGTGGAACTCCACCGACCTTCTCAGGTGGGCCAAGAGGCCCCGAGCCGGGGCCAGGATCGCCTCCCGTTCGAGGAGTCCCACGCCTTCCTCCCGGAGGAGTTCGCCCAGCAGGCGGAGGAAGTGCACGTGACAGAGCTGGTGCACTCGCGCGGGGTAGGCCATGAGGCCGGTGTCGTCGTCGGTCACCAGGTGTTCGACGGACAAGCCATCGAGCACCGACGTCGGCGCTCCACCAATCTTCACCTCAGCGAGGTGGACGTGGTGGTTCGGATCCAGGGTAATGGCCACGTGGATGGCGTGCTGATTCCCCCTCTTCTCCTGGCTCTTCACGAAGGTCGAGTCGGCCTCATGGACCGAGTGCTCGATCGGGAGCGGCGTAGAGGGAGCGTGGAGCGCTCGCTCCACGCCCACGGCGATCTCCTGGAGGAAGTTCCAGATGGTCCGACGGGGAATGCGCAGACCGAGGTCTCGTTCGAGAACCTCGGAGGCCTCTCCGTAGGAGGTGCGAGTAGCTAGTGGACCGGCCACGCGGGATGTTCGGGATTCGTACCTCGTAGCCACACCGGGACTTTCGCCAGGTGGCGTCGGTCCCCTCTCACCGTGTCCCGGAACCTCTTCCCCCGCTTCTCTCGCTCTTCGTTCCGATAGGTCACCGCCCGATCCAAGGCATCCCCTACCTCGACCACCGAGGTGAACTCCGTGCCGGGCAGGGCCAGCTCCTCGATGCCTTTCGCGTGCGTCTCGACCGGGTTCATCCAACTCGCATGGGTCGCCGTCGGCACC
>DATKQS010000013.1 GCA_035532555.1 Thermoplasmata archaeon
CGGTGACGATGAACCCGGTGCTGTCCGCGGGAGCGCTGACCCCGACGGGTGCCACGATCGACAATGGACAACCGGTGACGCTGACGGCGCACCCGGCCGGTGGCACGACCCCCTACAGCTACCAGTGGTATCTGTCGAGCACCGGCTCAGGATCCTGCGGTTCGGGTACGAGCATTAGCGGAGCGACCTTGTCGGCCTATACCGCGTCCCCCACGGGGAACACCTACTACTGCTACATCGCGACGGACAGCGCGACCAGTCCCGTGACGGCGGGTTCGGGATGGGGTCTCGTGACGGTGAACTCGGCGCTGGTGGCGGGAGCGGTGACGCCGGCGGGTCCGACGATCAACAGCGGACAATCGGTAGTCCTGACGGCGACTCCGACGGCCGGGACGACGCCGTACAGCTACCAGTGGTATTCCTCTGCGACCGGGAGCGGATCGTGCAGTTCGGGCACGTCGATCGGCGGAGCGACCCTGTCGACGTACTCGGCGTCTCCGATCGCGAGCACGTACTACTGCTATGTGGTGACGGATGGAGCGACGCCGACGCCGTCGTCGATGGGTTCGGGATGGAACTTCGTGACGGTGAACTCCGCGCTCACGGCCCCCACCCTGGTTCCATCGACTTCCCAGACGCAGGATGAAGGACAGAGCCTGACGTTCCAAGCCACGTGGAGCGGGGGAACGACCCTGTATGCGGCGACGTTGTACGTGTCGCCGACCTCGTCGTGCGGGACGGGCAGCACGCTGGTCCAGACCCTCAGTTCACTGCCGACGGGAGGTGCCGTGTTCGCTCCCGTGACACTGTCTCAAGGGACGGCCTACTACTGCGTGGCGGTGACCGATAGCTCTTCGCCGACCCCCTCGACGACGACGTCGCTGGCCACGGGGGTCGTCACGAACTCAGCGCTGGTGGCGGGCTCCGTGACGCCGGCCGCCCCCACGATCAGTACTGGACACTCCATCACGCTCACGGCCAACCCATCTGGGGGAACAACGCCGTACGGGTACCAATGGTATGCCTCGAGCAGTTCCTCCGGTGCGTGCTCCTCGGGGATCGAGATCGTCGGCGCGACGGCCCCAACCTACAGCGCCTCTCCGACGATCTCCACCTACTACTGCTATGCGCTGACCGACGGCGCCACGGCGCCGCAGACCTTGGAGTCGGGCTGGGACAGGGTCACGGTGGCGTCCGTCTACCCCGTAACGTTCAGCGAGACGGGACTGCCCAGCGGGACATTGTGGTCGGTGACGTTGAACGGATCGACCCAGTCATCGACGACGAGCACGCTCTCGTTCAGCGAGTCGAACGGGTCGTACCGATACGTGATCGGGGATGTGTCCGGCTGGCACCAGACGACGCAGCCGTACACGGGCTCGGTCGCGGTGCGCGGGAACCCGGTCGTCGAATCGCCCCTCGCGTTTTCCCAGATCTCCTACACGGTGACGTTCACCCAGTCCGGACTCCCGCTCGGAGTGACCTGGTGGGTGAACCTCACGAACGGGCAATCGTACCCTGGGACGGGATCGACGATCCAGTTCTCGGAGCCGAACGGGAGCTACGTCTACAGCGCCCAGGCCGCGGGGCCGAAGTACGGGGCGCCGGGCGGCACGTTCAAGGTCACGGGCAGCCCGCTCTCCCTGGCGGTGACGTTCAGCTCCGTGCGCTACAGCGCCACGTTCACGGAGAGCGGACTTCCGCTCGGGACGATGTGGTGGGTGAACATCACCGGCGGTCCTTCGGGGAGCTCGACGTCGAGCGTGATCACCCTCTCGCTCGTGAACGGGACCTACGCCTTCTCGGCCGCGAGCGCAAGGTCGGCCTATCTCGCCCCCGGCGGAACGTTCACGGTGAACGGAGCGGCGGTTTCGGAGTCGGTAACGTTCGTGTTGACCTACCTGGTGACGTTCACCGAATCGGGGTTGCCGGCCGGGACGGCGTGGTGGGTGAACCTCACGAACGGGGCATCCCTCTTCTCGACGGGTTCGACCGTCAGCATCTCCGAGCTGAACGGGAGCTACGCCTACAGCGTGGGAACGGCCGACAAGACCTACCGCGCGAGCGGCGGACCATTCGTCGTGAACGGAGCGCCGCTGTCCCTGCCCGTGACGTTCGCCCGGGTGACGTACACCGTCTCGTTCACCGAGCAGCTCCTCCCGAGCGGAACGATGTGGTGGGTGAACCTCACGAACGGCCAATCGTTCCCAGGGACGGGGACGTCGATCACCTTCGCCGAACCGAACGGTAGCTATGCCTTCCTTGTCCGCGCTCCGGGTTACGTGGCGTACCCCGCCACGGGAAACTTCACGATCGCGGCCGGCCCCGTGAGCCGAACGATCACCTTCGTCCTGGCGACGTACTCGGTGCGGTTCACGGAAAGCGGCCTTCCGAACGGAACGTTGTGGTCGGTGACGCTCGGCGGAGTAACGCAGAACTCCACGACCCCGGTCATCAATTTCCAGGAGCCGAACGGGTCGTATACCTACCGCCTTGCGTCGAGCATGCCGGAATATGGGGCGCCAGGCGGCTCATTCGTGGTCACGGGTTCGCCGGTCTTCGTCTACGTGACCTTCACCAAGCTCACCTACACCGTGACGTTCAGCGAGTCCGGGCTCCCCTCCGGGACGAACTGGTCGGTGACCCTGAACGGAGTCACCTCCTCCTCCACGCGCGCGTCCATCAGCTTTGTCGAGGTCAACGGGACCTTCACTTGGTCCGTGGGCGTCCAGGTCGGCTATCGCGCGACACCGGCTTCTGGGACTCTGACGGTAGCCGGCGGACCCGTCGCGGAATCGATCACGTTCGCCCTGGTGACCTATACGGTGTCGTTCAGCGAGACGGGTCTGCCTCCTGGTACGTCGTGGTCGGTCACGCTGAACGGAGTGAGCCAGTCATCGGTGACGAGCACGATCGCGTTCATCGAGCCGAACGGGACCTTTGCCTACTCCATCGCGGACATCTCGGGCTGGCACCAGTCGACCCTGCCGTACGGAGGTGCGGTGATCGTGAACGGAGGGGCGGTGACCGAGCCGACCCTCGTGTTCATCGGGGTGACGTATGCGCTCACGTTCAGCGAGACGGGACTGCCCTCGGGGATGTCGTGGACGGTGACGCTGAACGGGGTGAACCAGTCGTCGGCCACCGCCACGATCGCGTTCATCGAGCCGAACGGGACGTACGCGTTCATAGTCGCCGCCGATGGATACCTATCGACCCCGGCCTCGGGGACGGAGCCCGTGGTGGGCGGAGCGACGTTGCTTGCCGTAAGCTTCGCGCTGGGCTTCACCGTCACGATCTATCAACCCGGGGGGCTCTCGAACGGGACCCAATGGAGCGTCACGCTCGTCCGCATCGGCTCGAACGGTAGCGCCGGAACGCTCCCCTCGCTCGCGAACTCTCCGCCCGCAGCGGGCTACAGCATTACGAAGAACACGACCGCCGGGCTGATCACGTTCATCGTGCCGGCGGGAACGTACGCGTATACGGTCTCGGTGACGGCGTATCCCGGGTACTCGGCCGGCGGATCGGTCTCACCGTCCCCGAGCAACCCGAACCCGGTCGTATTCCCACCGGCGGTCACCGGGGGAGGAGCCGCGGTTCCGTGGTGGGGTCAGTGGTGGGGCGCGCTCGGCATGCTCGCCGCTGTCCTGGCCGCGATCCTCCTTCTGGCCATGTTCGTCGTGCTCCCCAGCCGCCGGCGGAGACCACCCACGGTGGAGATGGTTCCCACGGGCGCGCTTTTCATGGAACACCACGTCTCGGGAGGGGCCACGGTCTCCCAGCCGATGATGTTCGAAGGAGAACCCCCCCAGCCGGCCATGTTTGTCCATTACGTGCCCGTGGGGACCCAAACGCTTCCCCCGAAAGCGTCCGAGCGGGATGAAACGCCGGCCGTGCTGGCCGTGTACTCCATCCCCTACGGCGAAAAGGTTGGCTGGGCTGCCCGTCCGGTCACGGAGAGGGAGCAGGCTCCTCCCCTCGTGAGGGAGCGGGCCGCGTATCCCCCGCCGAAGGAGGGAGCCACGGCCGCAACAGGGGCCGTGGAACCCGCCGCGTCTTCCGCCGCCAAGAGATCGCCCCATAGTGTCGAATCCCGCACCCCGGAGCCATTCGTCGGCTTCGAGGCATGGGTCCCGCCGGCGGCCGAGAAGCCCCCCCTACCCCCAGCGAAGAAGAAGACCCAGTAGCCGTTCGGCCATCCCCATGCACCGGATCTGCCTGCGTATGTCCGGCGATCCACTCGGGCAGCAGACGGCCCCGCAGGGTATTCAGTCGGGCTCCACGACCGAGATATGGTAGGACTTGGCAAGGGCCAGATCGTCGCCGGCGATCTTTTCGGACGCGACGTAGTACGCCGTGGCCCCCACGTCGTAGGCTACGGCGAACAGCGCAACGATCCCGTAGGTGGCGTCACCCGCGGGCCGGCCCTCCATGGCGACGACCGTCTTGTCCCCGCTCCGCTTTGCGAGCAGGTCCACCTTGTGCCGCACCCGGGACTTGCCCGTTACGTCCGCTCCCAGGTCCACCGAGTACCCTTGCGCTCGGAGGTCCGCGGCCAGCTCGAGCATCGAACTCATGGCGTGGTTCGCTCCCACACTATCCACGGGGAGCCCCCGAGACGCCCCCCACCCTCAGTTGGCCGGCGTCCCATGGTTTCATGACCAAGTCCCACGGTGTAATCAATCCTTCGCTACAGACGGCGGACCACGCTCCGCTCGCCGGAAGGAACCGACGGGCGAGTTCCGCCACGGTCGTGGTAGAGTCCACCTCGATAGCGGTGCGAGGTTCGACCTCTTCAAGCGTGGAATCCAGGAGCTGGTGCGGGGCGGTTCGGACCGCGTTCAACACGTCGGGGGAGAAGATATGGACGAGGATCTCCCGATCCGACACGAACCCCCCGCCGTTCGAGAGCCGAACCCTTCGAACCCTCCGCTTCATCATCTCAAGGAGGGCGGTCGCGATCTTCGTGGTCCCCGGCAGGGAGAATATCTCGGGGGTCGCGATGTCCCGGAGCGTGAGCTCCGTCCCCAGAACACCCGTTCGGTAGAGGGGGATCAGATCGGCCAGGCCCACGACCGCGGGAAGAGCGCCCGCCCGATCGATCAGTGTCCAACCAAACTTCTCGCGAGAGAACGCTTCGAGAACCTTCGTGAGCGCGAGCCCTTCGCCCGGGATCGCCCGCATCGGCATGGAAGCGGTCTCGCACGGCGCGAAGAGAAGCCGGTACCAGTCCTTGGGATCGGTACGAAGTATCCGACGGACGAGCGAGTACCCCGAGAACACACGATACCCATTCCCGCTCTCGGCCAGGGAGAATGCCGTGCCGTCCTCGGTTACCCGGACGATCGGGAGAACGTCCCTTCGCGGGATATCGAGCAGGGTTCCCGCAACCAGTACGGCGGATCCCTCTTCGACGACCGGGAACAGTCTCCGTGCCACATAGGGAAGGGCATCTTCCATGTACAGGAACATCGTGCTCGTCACGTCAGTCACTTCCACCCTCAGCCTGGGTGAAGAGCCGGGTCAACTTATCGGAGCCCTGCATGGTTGCGCTTGCGCTCATGGGGCCCGCCTACTTCGTGAAGCGCGCAGACGCCCGCACGCCGCCCGGAGACAGCTCGTAGTACTCGAAGATATCGGTATCGCTGCTTCCCTGCATCCTCGCCACGATGAACGCCTCGCACACCCGCGTCTCGTTGTGGCAAGAGAGCTGGACGGACGACCCTTTATAATCGCCAGAACCTAACGAGCGTTCCATGCCGGCCCCGGCAGACGCCGTCGTACACGCCCGGCCGGAGTTACCGAAGGAGCTCTCGATCGCCATCGTACGTGAGGGAAAGGAGCTGGTCAAGGCCGCGGTGGAATTCGACAACGCGCCCGGTCGGCTCGCGGAGCTTCTCCGGGCCCTGCCGCCGTACCCCCAGTGCACCCTCGTCACGGTCCATGCCGCCACCTCGCCCGACCAACGAACGGCGATCGGGCACTTCTACATGGAGGTCTCGAACGCCGAGGGGGCGGCCGAGGTGGAACGTCGGCTCAGAGAGAAACCGTACGTGCGGCAGGTCTTTGTTCGCGCCGGGGCCGGTGGGCATCTGGTGGACAGCGCCTTCCCGTTGAGCCTCTCCGAGCATGCTCAGGGAATCGTCTTGGACGGCCGGCAAACCTCGGAAATGCTAACGAATCTGCGGGAACTGATGGGATCGGGTGGTGCGGTCATCATTTACGAGCTGGGCAAGGGCTATGGCCGGCCCAGATTCGTACGGATCCTGGGGGCCCAGGGGGTCCAGTACATGGACGCCCACCCCGAGTACGCCGTCCAGATCCTGTCGGCGATGGGATGGGGTAAGATGGCCCTGACCCACTTCGATCGGGAGAAGGGGACGGTCACCATCGTCATGGAGGACGGGTTCGAGTGCAAGGGGCAGACCTCGTCCACGCCCCACAGCCAGTTCATCCGAGGGGTCCTGGCCGGCGCGGCCTCGGCGGCTCTGGGTCGCGAGATCGAATGCGAGGAGCGACGGTGCGTCGCCGTGGGTGATGCGTTCTGCGAGTTCTTGCTTCGTCCTGCAGATCCACCGGAGTGACGCGCGCCCTCCGCCGGCTCGTCGCTCTCGCGGCACGGCCCGTTCGTGGAGCGAGCAAAGCTCCAGCGACGGTCGGCCCTCGAGAGGCCACGACATCCCCGGGCCAATCCAACGTAAGGCTCACCTTCCATCGCATTCCGTGGACGGTGCGGTCTTTCGCCTCCGTGCCCAAGAACCGGCTTGCGGAAGCGTTGTTGGGCCCACCGCCCTCGATCTCTGGGGCCAGCAGTTCGTGCTCTCTCGCCTGCGGGCGGCTCTCTACTCTATCGAAGTTTGCCTCGTTCTGCCCCTGCTCTACGGAACATACCGAACGACGCGGGACCGCGCGCTTCGTACGCCGGGCGGCGCCCCGCGCATCAGCTACCCTTCTGCGGGCGGCATCTCGGAAGGTGCCCCGGGGCTCGCGGGCGAGCTCGAGGGGAGAGCCTCGATCAGGTCGAACGCGAGTGCCTCATCCTGCCAAATGAGCCCCGTCACACTGTATTCCTTCCCGTGGATCTTCTCCAGGGCGCCCCGGAGGAAACCGACGATGAACTGCCCCTCCTTCGGGGAGTGTTCCTTCCGGTCTCCCCAGGGACCATCCCGGAGGACGACGTGGAACGATGCGTTCCCCTCCCGAGGGTCCGTCGGTTCGATCTTGACCAGTCCCAAGCCGGCAGCCTGGCTGGCCAAGCACAGGTTCTCGCGGAACAGCGGCCGGTCGGAATCGGGGACCCGGTCCCGGAATCGGTCCACGATGGACTTCCCGGCGCTCAGTCCTTCCTCGTGGAGCAACGCACTCCCCGCCGAGCCGTACCGCTCGCACATCATCTCGGCCAAGGAGACCCACCAATCCGTGGGAAAGATGATGGCGCGATACTTGCCGTCGACGGTCGGCGGAAACGCCATCTCCTCCAGGTAGCGCCGATTCTTCGGGGCCATCTTCGCCTCGAGTACATCCGCCTCCTTCTGCAGCTCTTCGAGCATCTCCTCGGCCTTCACCGTCGCGTGGGCCAGCTCCACATAGAAGATGATCTCCCCGATGCTCCGGTCTTCCGATACGGTCGAGTGGGAACCCAGGATGTCGACGTTCCTCCGGCCGAACACTCCCGAAATCTGCCCGAGAACGCTGGGGTGCGAGCGCGCTCGGACGTAGAACTCGTAGACGTCGTTGCCTCGGGGAGCGGCGGCGCCGATCGATCGGGATCGCCACGCGGAACGCACCACTTCGTGCCTCCCCGTCGAGTCGCTCTTCTCGGGCCCAGACGCGGGCCCAACCGCACGCCGGGAACGACGCGAGGTCCTACTCCGCAATGCCGACTCCCCGGAGGAGCCTGAAGGCGAGGGGTACGATGAATCGGATTCGGGCAGCTCCATTGCGTAATTACTGGGATTTCGGTATTTAAGAGGTTCTTCCCGGATACGGCGGTCGGTCCCCCACCGTCGAGGACCCCGCACGGGTGCGGGAAGACATGTATATACGTAGGGGAGCGGGCCGACACACGCTCCATGCGTCTACCTAGCAGTGTCGTGTGGCATATTGTAGCTGCATCGGTTATCAGGTCGGGCGCCGCCGCGCTCGCCCCTGCAGGGCAGGTAATGACTCCTACGGCATCGCCCGGAAGTATGAGCGCAACCTCTACGGCTCCGACTTCGTCGGTTGCGACCTTCCCCCGATTCTACACACCCGCATGGGGCCAAGAATCGCGGGGACAGCAGCACGCACCGACGTGCGCGGCGCCGACGGAAGCCGGGCAGTCGAGGCGATGCCGCCATGGGTCCATCCGAGGATCCCAACGTACGACGGTCGAGTGAAGCAGCCCGTCGGGAATACCGGGGGCATCGCACGATTCAGACTCAACGCTGGTGTAACCGGGGGACTAAATAGTCGAATTGGATAGTTCGTCACTACCTCCATTTCGGGAGAATTTCAGGAGAAATCCATGTGTCCAGCGGCGATCTTGGGAGAGCGAGCGTGCGGGAAGACAACGTTCTTGGGACTCCTGTACGCGGCGCAGGTGAAGTACGGAACGCGGACCGTGGACACGTTCCGGTTCCACGCCCCGCTCCAGTCCCTGCGCTGGATGAGCCAGGTCTACGAAGGGATGAAGGATGCCCGGTTCCCCGGCGCCACTCTGAAGGACGAGATGACCCACATCGAGTTCATGTTCGGTTATCGCAAGTCGCTCTCCGGGCGGCTTCCGGCAGCCCTGAGGGATAAGAACTGGGTCAACCCGTTCGCGAAGCTGGCGTTCGCCGCGTACGACGTTTCCGGAGAGGACGTCCAGGAGTTCATCGACTCCGGCGTGGCCGCGAGCCCGATCATCCAGCAGCTCCTCAAGAGCCACGTGGTCGTGATCCTGGCCGACTGCAGCCGAATGACGACCTCGATCGATTCGCCCGCATTCCGTCAGATGCTGCACTACGACAGCGAAGTGGCGACGCTGCTCGTCTCGCTGCAGACGTACAAGAAGCAGGAGCAATCCCGGATGACGAGTCAGGGCCTGGGCAAAGGGACCCCGATGATCTATCCCGCGATCGTGCTCTCCAAGTTCGATTCCCTTCGGGACGACGTCCTGGCGAAGCTGGGCCTCCATCGTGGGGTTCCCGAGGCCAGCCAGGTGCGCAAGCGCAAGGAATACGCCGAGGCGCTCCTGCGCGTCTTCATGCCTCAGACGCTCTCCCAGATCCGCGGCGGCAAGGTCGCCGGAGTCAGTTTCGACCAGGCGGCGTACTTCTTCAGCTGGGTCAAGACCGAGGCCGCCGAAGCGGGCATGCAGCCGGTCGGCGCTCCCCGGATCGTCCGCAAGGAGTTTTCGGCGGAGGGCGGGGCGGAGCCGGACTTCTCGTACGACGACTACGTGGCGTTCATCGAGCACTTCCGGGGTGTCGCGAACAAGGTTCCCGATGAGATCGTCGAGCAGAGCGCGCTCATGGACGCGTCCTCGACCTCCACCTCGTGAGATGACGAGGTGAGCCGGGGAGCTGGGTCGGCGAGGCCAGCGTAGTACGGAGGCAACCGGGATGGGGGAGGGAGGCGATCTTCACCTCGAGCATTGGATCTACGGGGTCAGTTACGACAAGGGCTACGGCATCAAGGCCGAATCCCACGGGCTCAATGCCCCGCTGTACACACCGCTGCTCTCGAACCAATTCACCCCCGTGCGGATGGAGAAGACCCCGGACGGAGGGGCCCGCATGAACGCCCGGATGATCCATCCGGCGACGGGAAGCGACGAGATCCTCCTCTCCCTCCTCGGCCGGGGAGAGCCGGACGAGTACGATCGACCGACGATCCAGAACCATACGATCATCATCCCGGCGCCGCCCCTGCGCTCGGGTGGGCTCACCTTCGAACAGGTGGAGACCGCGGCTCAGGAGTTCCAGCGACAGTTCCCCAAGGCATCGGGACGGATCGACCCGATCTCGCTTCAGAGGATAGGGCCGAGCGAGGCTCGGAAACCAACGGGGGTGGGCATCCGGCGGCTGATGACCCGGGCCGCGGTGGAGACGCTCGCGAGCCGTCTCCTGACCGATCGAGAGAGCCGCACCCTCGTCCTCTGCCGGGAGAGCACGAACGCCTACCGCAACACGCTCCTCTATCGCCTCGTAGAACTATTGAACCTGAGCGAGGAGATCCCGATCTTCCCGTCGATCAGCGATGCGCCGACGCTGAGCGCGATGAACAACTTTCGGCTGGCGATCGCCGCGCGCGGGGTCCGCGCCGACCGGACCTGGACGCTTCTGGACGCCAGTCTCGAAGAGCCGGCACTCCCTCGATTCGAGGGCAAGACCCCGATGTACTCCCGTATCGCCGAGGCGTTTGCGCTGTAAGTGGAGTGGAGGGTCGGCGGCCCCGCCACTTCGCCCCCGCGCGAACGGAGCCGGTCTGTGACCTCGGCCGTGATCGTCGGGGCTCGCGGGTCGGGCCTGACCACGTTCATCGGCCTTCTCTACACGGCCCAGGTGCGTTTTGGGACGGAGGAGGGAGACACGTTCCGCTTCCACGTGGAGCGGGAAACGCTGCGTCAGCTCAACGCGGTCTACGGCGAGCTCGGTGCTGGGCGATTCCCGACGCACGACGTGGACTGGGAGGAGCATTCCCTCTCCTTCGTTCTAAGCTTCCGTGCGAGCCGGGTCCGACGGTGGCGCCGGCCCGGCCGCAACGGAGAGAGCGGGGCGGGAAACGCGCGGGTCCGGGTCGGAGGGATCACGACCGAAGAGCTCGCGGAGTTGCGCGAGCACGACGCGGTCGTAGGTGAATCCACTCGACTGCTCTTTCACAGTCCCGTGGTCCTGCCGCTGGTGGACGCGAGCCGGCTCCGCCTCGAAGACTCTGGTTCGGCGACCTCGGGCCCGGGAGGGTACGATGCCCAGCTGGCGGCCACTCTCGAGTTCCTGGCGCGCTACCTATCGACCGAGCCCGAGCGCAAGGCTCGGGAGATGCACCCGCTCTTCGTCCTGACAAAGTTCGATGTCTGCTCGGCGGCAACGAGGGACCGGCTAGGAACGCCACCGGGACCCGTGGCCACTTGGTCGGAGGACGCTCGGCGGGCCGTGGGCCAACGGATCCTCGAGCGTTGCCTGCCTCGGACCGGAGCATTCCTCGCAGCTTCCGCTCGCGCGGGCCCGGTTCGCATCGCTCCGCCTCAGTGGTACTTCAGCTCGCTTCGACTGGAGGAGGGCGGGGAAGTCCCACGCATCGCTCGCCGGTCGCGGGCCCCGGTCGGCGGCTGGGAGCCGGAGTACCCGTACGAGGAGTACCGCGCGCTCATCGAACGGCTGGGATGGCTCGCGCGGCACCTGCCCGACGCCGCCGAGAGATGAGCGAGGCCTCAGGGGCCCCGCTGGGCCCGGAACCGGAACCCGTCGCGATGCGAACCCTCTCGGGTGATCGTCCAGTCCTTCATCGTCCAGATCCCGTCGGAGGTCTTCGCGCCGAGATTGGCCCGGACGAGGTCCCCCAGCTCGGCCTCGAGATACTCGTGGTCGGTGGAGACCGTCGAGGCGAACGATGCTTCCTGCAGCAGGGCCGCGAAGAGCGGTAGTCCGGTGGGCCGCCCCCGCCAGCGGACGGCCAGGAACGTCTTTCGGAAGGCGGGATCGTCCAGCAGAAGCTCGCAGAGCGTGATGTAGGCCGCTCGGACCCGGAACTCCTGGGGGGGTGCGGCCAGCCTCGCGCGCGTGTCTCGCGTCTCGTCGACCACCTGCTTCCAGGCCGCGGGACTGACGCTCTCCGCCTCCCAGATCGTCTCGGCATCGAGCCCCGAGCTGGGAGCGAGCTCGGCACGCGGGCCTTCGTCCGGTCCGGTCGCGCTCCCGACGGACACCTCTGCCCTCCGCTCTCGAGCGGGTGCCGAGGGGGGTGGGCGACCCGAGGCCAGGCTGTAAGCGAGCGCGGCGCCCCTCGCCTTCGGAACCGGAGGGCGGATCATGACCTCCTCGCAGTCGGGGTAGCGGTTCGGGTGCAGGATGATGAACGGCCCGGTCTCGGGAACCGAGAACAGTTGTGCGAGCGCCTCGTTCACGGTCACGACCTGACGGCGGATCGCGAGCTCGCTGAGGTAGATCAGCGGGAGCGGGGTCTGCGGATTGCGAGCATGCGTGGCGAGGTCGTCCAAGATCGCCTGAGCCACCTCCGCGCGGATCTGCTCGGTTGCCGTGCGGCCCACCGCCGCCTCGGCCGGCCACTTTGGGCCCAGCTTGCGTGCCAGCTTCTGCCGGAGCGGCCCGCCGCGGATCGCCTCTTCCCGCAGGATCCAGAGGCGATGGCTGAGCCACAGCTCGAGACGACCTCCGTGGACCCGCGAGTCGGCGAAGAGACCCGCCCAGTGCGCGGGCATGCGGGTCGTCCACTGCGGATCCTTACCGCTCTCCTCGTGCCACCGATGCACTTGGTCCCGAAGGAACGCTCCGGCGCTCTGCGGGTCATCGACCTCGTGCTTGACGCGGAGCATCAGGTCTTCGGCCTGCCGTGCCGTAGCGGTGAACAACGCGAGATCGCCGTGCGCCTCTTCGAGGAGCCGGGGGAGGGGCAGGGCATTGAGCATTTGGATATCGAATCGCTCGGCCCGGTTGGTCTGCAGAAACGCCGTGATCGACGTTTGGATCGGCCCTCCGACCGCGGGGGATGAGCCCGGTTCGGGAGCCGCTACGTCCTCCGCCGGTTTCGCCGAAGCCGAGCGCGCGTTCGGGCGGCGCGGCCTCTTCCGCCGGTGACCGGCGTTCGTCCGGCGCGTGACGTTCCCGCGGGCCGGACCCTCGGTCGGTGGACTCGGGAACACGATCGCGGGGACGGCTCCATGCCCGGTGGAGTCCAGCGAGGGGTGGAAGACCGGAGACGTGGCGGATGGCTCGAGGTAGGGAGTCCGCTCTCGAGTCGTGCGGTCGACCGCCGCCACGATCCCGAGGCTGCGTCGGACCTCGGCGAGCCGAAGATCGAGCATGGCGAATCGTGCGGCGGCGTCCGGAGGGTCCGGTAGGGGCGTTTCGATCCTTGGACGCATCGCCGGTGGGGCCGGCAGGCGGGGCGTGATGGGCGGTGTGGCGGGCGGCGGCCCCGTCATCGAGAGCCTGCGAAGGGCGAGACCGAGAGCGATCAGGTCCGTTGCCAAGGATACCTGGAGGTCGGCGGCCACCTGCTCCCAGTCCGGCTCGCCCCGCTCCGGCTTCAGTCGGGCGAACACCGTCTGGATGTGCCGGTCGCTGGAGGGTGGGGCAAGCAGGTTCGATCCTCCTTCTCCGAGGCCGACGAGGACCTCCGGGGGCGAGACCGACCTCTTCGGTGAGGCTCGCTTCATCGACGTGCGCTCACCTCCCGCGGAGCCCGGGCAAAACGCCATCGCCGGCGACGGGCGGTCGATTGGAAGGAATGGAGCTCCGCTCCGTTCATGGGGTCCACGCATACTTCATGGCCATACGAACTCGTGTCACGGCGGTCGGTGAAAGGTGTGCCGGAGGGGAGGAACAACACTTCGGCCGGGTGGTGGTTCGCAGATCCCATGCTAGTCTCTAACTCGGCTCGCGATTAAAAACGTTCGCAACCGCGTTCGGGGTGGTGCATAGCGAGCCGAGTACAAGGGCTTGCTGACGGAGAGGAAGGGCGGCTCAGGAAGTAGTGGGAAAGAATCGGTTGATGGTCGGGGGAACGTCTCCCCTGGTTGGAACCGCAAGAGCCCCTAGAACGAGCAGCGGGATGGGCGGAGGCTGGGCCACCAACCGTTGGTGATGGGGCACTGCCTCTTCCGAGATCCGCACGTCCGACCTGCCGCATCGACCGATGGAGATACACCCTTCGGGGCCCCTCCAACGACCCGAGGGTGCGGAACGTGGATATAGGTAAACTTCGATACGAAACGGGTTCCCGCCGGCCCAGCGGCCGCGGGTAACGCGAGCAACCAATGGTCGACACGTCCCTGAGATTCGAGTCTCCAGAGAGTTCCCGAAAGATTCTGAAGATGCCCCGCCGGACCGCGCGACGATCCCTGGGCGGAAATCGACGCGGGATCGCGCCGCTCGTCCTTGGGATCGTCGTGGTCGTGGTCGCCGTGGTCGTCGTGGCCGGCGGTCTGTTCGCCGCGGGTGTATTCAACTCCAAGTCGAGCGGCGGAGGAACGAGCGCCACGTTTGCCGTCACGTTCACCGAGACTGGGCTTCTCTTGGGTGGATCGTGGTCGGTCACGCTGGGAGGAAGTACGCAAAGCTCCTCCTCCAGTTCCATCCAATTCAACGTTGCCAACGGAAGCTATTCCTACTCGGTGAGCGCCACAGGGTACACTGCCCTCCCGGCGTCGGGAACGCTTACCGTCAACGGTCAACCGGTCTCCCGGGCCATCACCATCACGCCGATACCGACCTACTCGGTCGTATTCACGGAGTCGGCGCTCCCGTCGGGAACCTCTTGGTCGGTGACGTTGAACGGATCGACTCAAAGCTCCGTAACTTCGAGCATCACGTTCACGGTACCGAACGGGGCCTATGCCTACACCATCGGGACGGTGTCAGGGTACGCTGCTTCTCCCTCGTCGGGGACGCTCACCGTCAGCGGAGCGGCGGTCTCCCAGGCCATCACCTTCACGAAGCAAACGACCTACCCCGTCGAGTTCTCCGAGACGGGGCTTGGGGTCGGGACGAGCTGGACCGTTACGTTGGGCGGCGTCCCCCAAAGCTCTGCCACGAACACCATCACGTTCTCGGAGCCGAATGGGACGTACAGCTACACGGTGGGATCCGTGTCGGGATACACCGCTTCGCCATCGTCCGGGTCGATCACGGTGCTGGGTCCGGTGCTGACGATCGCTGTGACGTTCACCGCGGCAGCGGCGACCACCTACTCCGTGACGTTCTCGGAGACCGGTCTCCCCTTGGGGACGTCCTGGGCCGTTACGCTGAACGGCGGGACGACAAGTTCGAGCACTTCCACGATCGTGTTCACGGAACCGAACGGGACGTCCAGCTACACGGTTGGCGCTGTTTCCGGATACGGGAGCTCGCCGTCGTCCGGTTCGGTAACGGTGGCGGGTCAAGCTCAGACGATTCAGGTGGCGTTCACGCGCTCCTCGAGCGGCGGCCAGTCGTCGTACAGCCAGGCGCTCCCGATCGCCACGAGCGCCGCCAGTTCTCAGGGAACCGGGTGGGCCCTGATCGGCACCGTGGGCTTCGACTTCACGATCGCGCCGACGACGAACTCGACGTACGTCGGCAACTCGACCTGCCGCGTCACGGGCGGCACGGGTACCTTCCCCGGCATCGTGACCTGGACCGGCGCGTACTCGAACGGGCTCTTGAGCCAGTGGATCTTCGAGTTCTACCGGAATGCCGGTTCAACTCCCAGCGTACTGTACGTGTGGGTCTCGGGTGGGAGCGCGACGGTGCTCGGGACGATCAGCGGTTCCGCGTGCACGTCAGCGTTGGCCAGCCTGCTGAGCATCGGACCCAACGTAGTAGATAGCTCGACCGTCGCATCCGCGATCGCCTCGAACGATTCGGCGTACGTCGGTGCGTGGCCCCAGGCGAGCGCCTTCTTCTCCTTGGAGGGCGGGTACCACGCGGGCGCCTACTCCTCGGGCCCGCTCTGGTTCATCGACTTTACCACGTGCACTCCGAACGGCGGAGGAACGGGATACAACTACACGGCGGAGGCGAACGCGACCACCGGTGCGCTCCTGTACAGCACTACCACGAGTGGCCGATGCGCGGTCGGTGGCTTTTCTCCGGCAGCCCCCTCGCCTCTCCAGTTTGGGACCGCGCCTCCTCGACTTTCGCTCGATCCACCTCTCCTTCAGGGCAACACCGGGTTCATGCCGCCGGCCCGCACCACACTTCCGGCCCAAAGGCCGGCGGTGCCGACCGGAGCGAGAGCGGCTCGTTAAGGTGCGCAACCGTAGACCTGCAGCTCGCACGCGCTCTCGGGCATCTGGTTGCCGACGCGTACCTACCTCAGTCGGTGGGAGGCTACGGGACCCATGGGGCCGGACCGGCGATACGGTGAATCGGCCCGCGCCGATTCTTAGGCGACTCGGGAACGAGGGCCAAGGAGGGCTGGCGGCCTCAGAAGCTCGACGGCCCGTTGCGCTCCAGGTAGTTCGCCAACTCCATCCAGTTTCGCCGGTGGGCGTAGCGGATCAGATGGCCGGGGTGGAAGTACAACCCCGCCACCTCCCCCCGGTCGGACTCCGGCACCAGGTCCGTCACGAAGACCACGGCGGGGCTACCGCCTTCGAACGGCCGGTTGCATCCAAAGCAGTACGCGCCCACAGGAGCCATCGCGGAGCGTCGGGTGAGCGCCACGGTCGGTCGACGCCAAGCGCGTACAAATTGGCTTCCCTCGAAGAGAAGGCGTGCGTGCCCGGTGGGGGTGGACGGCGCAACTCATGAGGACGGAGAGGATCGGCCTCACCCTTCGGCCGGCCGAGTTCGAATCGCAGCGGGCCGGAGATCGCCTTCTACGCGGTCCGCGGCGGGGCTGGGTACCCTCCTCGCCGGTCACGCGAGCCGGGGAGAGAGCCGTGCCGGTCCAAAGGCAGGATTAAGTATTCCCGGCTGCGAGACTCGAATCCGAGGGTCGCCCGCAAGGCAAGAACCGTGAAGTCCATCATCCAGGAAGCGATCGCGAAGCGCGAGGAGCGCCCGGGCCCCGCCGGGGAACGCCCGGCGGAAGGGCCGGCCTTCCCGAGCGCCGACGACGCCGAGCTCGCCAAGCTTGCCGAGACGCTCAAGGTCCACATCCGCGTTGTGGGATGCGGCGGAGGAGGGTCCAACACGATCAACCGCTGCATGGAGGAAGGGATCCAAGGCGCCGAGATGTGCGCCCTCAACACCGACGCAAAACACCTGCTCATGATCCACGCCTCTCGCAAGGTGCTCATCGGGCTTCGGACGACGAAGGGCCTCGGTGCCGGCGCCCGTCCGGAGGTCGGAGAGGAGGCCGCTCGCGAGAACGAAGCAGAGATCCGCCAATTCCTTCAGGGAGCGAATCTCGTCTTTGTCACCGCGGGAATGGGGGGCGGCACCGGCACGGGCGCGGCCCACGTGGTCGCCCGGCTCGCGAAGGAGCAGGGCGCGCTCACCATCGGCGTGGTCACCCTGCCGTTCTCGGGCGAGGGCGTCGCCCGCATGGAAGGGGCCCTGGACGGCCTGGAGCGCCTGCGCAGGATCTGCGACACGACGATCGTCATCCAGAACGACAAGCTCCTCGAGCTCGTTCCCCGGATGCCCCTCGATGCGGCGTTCAAGCTCGCCGATGCGGTCCTGATGACCGGGATCAAGGGGCTCGTGGAGATCGTCACGCGGCCGGGCCTCGTGAACCTCGACTATTCCGACATCCTCACCGTCATGAAGGACGGCGGCGTGGCGCTCATCGGGCTCGGGGAGAGCGAGAGCTCCACGGACCGGGTGACCGAAGCCGTGACGGCGGCGCTGACCTCGCCGCTCCTGGGGAACGTGGAGCTCTCGGACGCGAAGGGCGCGCTCGTGCGGATCGTCGGAGGCCCGTCGATGACCGTCTCCGAGGCGGAGAAGGCGGCGGCGCTTGTCGGGGCGAAGATCTCGAAGCGGGCCCAGATCATCTGGGGGTGCTCGGTCGAGAACACGCCCGAGATGCAGAACACGATCAAGGTGCTGCTCATTATCACGGGCGTCCGCTCGGCGAGCCTCCTCGGCCGGAAGGGAGGCTACGCCGCGGGCGAGTCCGCCGAGGTCATCGACCTCGTTCGGTAGTCGACCGGCGCCACGCTTCCGAACCTCCCCGGCATCCGGAGAAGCCGTCGGAGGCCCTGTTATACTGTGGGCAAAGGAGGCGCACCGCGGAGCGGTAGCGGCTCCCCGCGCACCGTCGTTGCGAGTCCGGGGAAAGAGGGGGCCAAAGACGTAGTCCACTCGGCGCCGCTCCTCGTTCTCCGCGGCGCGCCGTCGAGCGCGGTCGTTGCCGGGTTCGACGAGGGGAGCGTGCAATGCGAGGAGGGACTGTCAGGACAGGGCGAGAAGCCGGCGCAGGACTCCATCAACGATGGTCATGACGGGACATGTTCCGAGGTGGCGCATCAATCGTGACGACGCCGGCGAGCGCAAGCCCCCCTACTTGTAGGGGGGTTAGCGAGCCCGTTATGCTCTCCGGCCGCTTGGGGTCGGTGCTACCGCCGAAGATGTATCAGCCCACCAAGTACCGCCTCTACCCGTTCCCGAATCAGGAGAGGGAACTCCTCCGGCAGTTCGAAGAACTCCGTCTCCTGTGGAACCACGCGCTCGAGCAGCGACAGGAGGCGTGGCGGAAGGAGAAACGGTCCGTTTCGTACGTCGGCCAATGTCGGGACCTCGCCCGCTGGAGGGCTTACGACAAGGACGGCATCGGTAGGGTCTATGGACACGTTGCCCAAGAGACACTTGCCCGCCTGGACGACTCGTTCAAGCATTTCTTTCGGCGCATGAAGGAGGGCGGCAAGCCCGGGTTCCCGCACTTCAAGCGCGCGGTCACCTCTATGTGCTACCCGGACTCCAACGGGTCCGCTACCGTAGTCCCCGGTCGGAACGGGACATGGCGTCTCCGTCTCTCCAAGGTTGGGGAGCTGCCGGTCAAAGTCCACCGCGAGCCGCCCGAAGGCCGGGTCAAGACGTGTACGGTACAGCGGGAGGGCGATCGTTGGTTCGCCGTCCCCACCTACGAGGTAGCGGACCCCGCCCCTCCGTTCAACTCGCCACCTACGAGTGCGGTCGGGGTGGACCTCGGCCTCTCGCACCTCGCCGTTCTCTCGACCGGGGAGGCGGTCGAGTCGCCCGAGTTCCTTGGGAAGTCGGAACAGCGGTTGGCCCGCGCCCAGCGTGTCGTCTCCCGGCGGAAGAAGGGTTCCCACAACCGGGAGAAAGCGAAGCTCCGGGTCGTCCGGTGTCACGCGAAGGTGCGGGACCAGCGGAGGGACTTTGCCCACAAGGTAACGACCGGGTGGGCCCAGCGCCACGACCTCATCGCGTTCGAGGACCTGTCCGTCACGTCGATGCTTGGGAACGGGCACCTGTCGAAGTCGATCTCCGACGCCGGGTGGGGAATGCTCCGGCAGATGGCGGCCTACAAGGAGGCCCGGTGCTCCGGTAGGTACGTCGAGGTCCCGGCGAAGGGGACGACCCAGACCTGCTCGAAATGTGGACACCTCGCGGACCCACCGCTCACTCTCAAGGACCGCACGTACTCGTGTCCGTGCGGTCTTCGTCTCGACCGAGACCTGAATGCGGCCAAGAACATCTTGGCCCGCGCAATCGCCCAAGTACCCGGGGGCACCGGGGAATATACGCCTGTGGAGATTGGACCTCCAGCGCACCGCAAGGGGCGCCGAGTCCGGTCGTTGAAGCAGGAACCGCCTCTCGCTTCGGCGGTAGCACGATGAAGCGCGAAGGAAGCCCCCGAACTTGTTCGGGGGAGGATGTCACTCGGGCACGGTGGCGAGGTTGTCCAGCGCAATCACCGAGTCCGTCCTCGGGCCCATCCCTCCACCCTCCGGACTCCTCCTACGGATGAGCGGGCGCGTGGGCCCGGCCGTTTCGACCGATGAAGTGATCGCGGCCACCAGCAGGTCGGGATACGGCCCGCGCACGCTCGGGTCCTGCACCAGCAAAGCCGGCCGAGGCTCCCAGGTGCGGAAGTCGTATGGGGGAACTCGACCAGGTAGACGCCGCCGCGTCTAAGCTTCACGGTCATAGACAGCCATCCTCGGGTCGTCCCACTCGCGGGCGAACGAGGCTAGCCGGGCGCGGAGTTCCCTCGCTTCCTCGGGGGCCATCCCGATTTCGGAGATGGAGCGACCCCTCGACGTGCGGTCCTCTCCGTGAGGCGACTTCGCGGCCGCGGACGCCATGACGGCTTCAACAGGTCTCACCGGCCCCATAGCGGTTTCCTCGGTCACGGGATGCGCGGGAGAGCCGGTAGCGTGTCGCTCAGCCTGGATGTGGGCTCTCCGTAGCGCGGCCTCCGAGGAGGAGGTCGGGGCCGTCTACAGGCGGTGGCACCCCACCCACCACTTTCTGTTAGGTAGTCGGGGTAAGGTGAAATAGTAAGGCACGTAGTACCCACTAGTGGTCTCGAGATGGCGACCGAAATGGGGACGATGAGTACGAAGGGCCAGGTCACGATCCCGAAGGACGTTCGGGACGCCTTGGGAGTCCGCCCGGGGGATCGGGTGCGCTTCGACCTGGAGGGAGGAGAGCGAGTGATCCTACGGAAGGCGGAGCCTTCGAGGCTCACCGAGATCCTGGATCGGCTCGGTCCGTCGGCGGAGACCGGAGTGGAATTCCAACGGAGAGTGCGCCGTGAGTGGTCCCATCGTGCTGCTCGACACTAACATCTTTGTCTCGGCACGGAACCGGCGTGAGTCGGGCCACGAGACCTGCCGACGTCTGCTCGATCGCATCGACGAGGGAAAGATTCGGGCGCAGATCTCGACCGTCTCGATCGCGGAGATCCGCGCGGGCCTGCTTCCCGCCGAAGCCCGCACCATGTGGCAGGCCTTCGTTAGCCACCTGCTCACCTCTCCGTACTACCGGGTCGAGCCGGTCGACGTGGCGATAGCGGAGATGGCCGGCCAGCTCCGGTCCGATACGAAACTCTCGCTGCCGGATGCCCTCATTGTCGCCACCGGGCACCTGAAGGGAGCCGGGTTCTTGGTCACCCAAGATCGGCAACTGAGCCGACTCGAGACGGTCGTTGAAGTTCGGACCCCTCAGCAGATGGTCTAAGTTCGCCGGAAGCACCCGGATCGCCCTCCCGGGGTGGCATGTCACGATTTGTTGGCGGACCGGCGCTCCCCCTCGAGACCCGCGTTCATGGGCAGCAGAATCCGCAGATGGCGGAACCGCACCCATCGCGGCCGCCTCGTCTCCTGAATATGGAGTACCGACCGCCGATTCCTGGGCGAACGGAACTCGCGAAAGATCCGGCGCTCCAGTCCCGGCGGCAGGGACCCGAGCTACTCTCGATCCCCTGGATACCGGGCCCGTCGAAGCTTCGCTACGAGGCGGGGAAGGTCCTCGATCACAAAACGCCAGAGCTTGTCGGCCCGGACTTCAGGGTACTCATGGACGAGGTCGTTACGTACCTGGTCGAGGTCGTCCCACGGGATGAGGGGGTTCGCGTTCCGGAAGGGCCGTCCCAGTTTCGTAGCGGTCTCGGCGAAGTGAAGGACCCTCAGTTCGACCGCGTCCCGGAGTTCGGGGGACCGGATGTCGAAGAACGCCATTTTCCCACGGGAGGCGTACCGTCCGGCGATCGTCGCCTCCCGCAGCATGCGGTCGACCAGGGCACGGACCCGGGCCTCGGAGTCTTTCATAGAGGGACGGCCTCGGCCAACACTTGCGGTCGCATGGACCAGGGGAGGTCTCCCTCTTCCACGACGTCGACCGCGCGCCGCAGGATCCTGCGGAGTTCCGTCTCGAGACGGGCGTGGTCGAGGAGGGACGCCCCGGGCAGGGCATCCACCAGGAGGTCCACGTCGCTCCGCTCGCGGGCGGTGCGGCGTCGGACCGATCCAAACACCTGGACACGCTTCGCGCCATACGCTCGGACCAAAGTGAGGATCCGGTCGCGGTGGGGTCCCAGGACCTCGGGAATCCCGAGCCCGTTCCCGAGGTGAACCGGACGGACTTCGGGCACGTCCCAGAGTCTCGATTTGCATCGGGGACACATCCGGACGGGGATGCGTCTCGGCGTCCACGAGTACACGCAGCGGTGGCAATGGAACTCCGGCAACGAGACGGTCGGCATGCGCGGCGAACGGAGGTGGACGGGCCGGTATTAGACTTACGCATGCGTAAGCAGCAGCTGAGTAAGATGTGATGTACGGGATCCGGGGCCGGTACGATGACCCGAGCCCATACTCTACCGCGCGACAAAGGCCCCAGGGTGGTTCAGGTGGGCGCCGATTCGGGCTCCGATCGCCTCGGCCCCTCGCACCCGCGCCGCCCGGGCGCCTTAAGCTTCGCCGATTCCGACATCCTCACCGACATGAAGGACGACTGCGTCTCACGCATCGGTCTCGGGCGAGCCCGCCGTCCTGCGAAAGCCTGAAGGACCCAGCCCGGCTCACGGCGTCATGCTCTCCAGGGGTTACATAGCGCTCGCCGCGGTCGGTATCGTTCTGTTCGTAGCCGGCATCGTGTTCATCGCGCTTGACTACTCTGGTGTCGGTGACACCTCGGGCCTGGATCTCAAGGACGTAGGACTGGTCGTGATCGGGCTGATCCTCGCTGCGATCGGCGGCGCGATGGCCGTCCGCAAGCGGCCCGCGTCCCCGCCCTCGCACGGCTAGGATCGCCGACGTACGAACGCCCGGTAACTTACGCGCGCGAGGATCGCCGAACCTCGATCCCGGGTCCCCACGAGCAGGTTGCCGGAGCCGGGGCACATTCCCAGGGTCGTTCTCTCCCCGCCGGCTCCGGTCGCGGGGGCCCCCGCCTCCTCGGAAACGTCTCCGTGGGTCAGAGGTTCACGGGCCCGGCGGCGAGGGTCGCCACGACGACGTTCCGAGCCCGCTGAACTCCGAGGTCAAGGGACGATCACGGTCGTCGCCGCTGGGCTACGGAACCCGGCCGTGCGGTGGGTACCATCGCACTGAGGCTTCTTGGAAGAACCCCCGCATCGACACAGGGTCGCCACGGCCTTGCCGTCGACCATTACCACGTTCGGACCGTTCTCCATTGACTGGACTTCGACGTGCGCCATCACGACGGCCAGCGCGGGCCGACAGTTAAGCCCGGACTAGAAACGTCTAGACGCTATGCGGGGTCGCGGGAGCTTCAGGTGTACGGTTCCAGAATCTTTTTCTCGATCACGGCCAACGTCACCGAGAGGGTGGAGATGGCCACTCCGATCCTGGGAGCGAGTTCGGTTAGAGAGATCCGGCGAGGTACGTCAAAGTAACCTTCCGCAAGCGCACGACGCAGGATCTCGTGTTGGCGGGGAGTGAGCGAGGAAGCGCCGGGGGAGAGAGGCGAGCGGCGCACCGACTCCACCCGCACCCCGGTCGCTTGCGACTCGAGCTTCTCTAGGAGCCTGTGAACCTTGGGCTCGGGGCCCACCACGGTCCAGGTCTCCATCCCCCGCTGGATCGGGATCGGGAAATGCCGAAGTAGCTTGAGCGTGCGGAGGAGGGAGATGAACGGGTCACCTCGGTAGATCACGCGATAGAGGCCCGACTCCTCTTCCGCACTGATCACCTCGACATCCACGACGTTCGGGAGCGCCCGGATCTCCGCGCCCCAATCGCCGGCGTCTCCGCCTTGAATCCGGACCTCGATCAGGGTCAGTCCGCGGCCCACCTCGAGGCGATCGATCAGATCGAGGTGGAGGTCCGGGTGAGCGAGGGAGAACGGTCGCGACCACAGTCCTTCCGGTTCCGTGACCTGGAGACGGATCGCTAGGATACGCGGCGGTGTCCCTCCCGGACCACGAGAGCGCGGGCGCGGACCGGTTGCGGAGCCTCCTCCCAAGCCTCGGAACTACCCTCCGAGCGTGTGAAGGCCGCTCTTGCTAAAGCGATTCTCCTCGCGGGAGTGCTCAGAGGATCTACACCCTGCGCCCGTCTCGATCCGATCGATCGAGAACGGCCGGGCCCCGAGCGCGACCGGCGGACCGAACGGTCTAGACACCCACGCTTTGAGTTCGGATCTCCGTGCAGCAACCGTAATGAGAAAACCGGTACGTCCGATCCTCTGGACCGGCCCGGTAGGTCATTCCGCACGAGCAGCGATGTTCGAGACGAAGAGAGTCTATGAGGCTCCGTCGTCGGAAGATGGAACGAGAATCCTGATCGATCGGCTCTGGCCCCGTGGAGTCAGCCGGGAAGCAGCCCGCATCGTGGACTGGCGAAAGGAGTTGGCTCCCAGTGAGGAGCTGCGCAGATGGTACTCCCACGATCCCGCCAAATTCCCCCGGTTTCGTGAGCGGTATCGGACCGAACTCTTCCATCGCACGGACGCGCTGGCCCGGCTCGTGATGGAAGGCGAGCGGGGTCGGGTGACCCTGGTCTATGCGGCCAAGGACGCCGAGCGGTGCAACGCTACGGTCCTGAAGGAACTGTTGCAAGAACTCTCCGCAGACTCCCTCAGTTCCTCTCATTCGCAGGGAGCCTCTTCGAGTGCCCCCTCGCGCCCGTAGGTTGAAGGGAACCGGCGGGCCCTGAGCTGAGGCGACGATGCGGGCGGGCGAGCGGGCGTTTGTGATCACGGTGAAACCGAGGTGGTGACGATGCGGGAGCGATGTCCGGTATGTGGACGGGGGGCACTTCACGATGACCTCGCGGAGGAAGCCCCCCAACGAGTTGGGGGGAGGAATCCGCGACCCGTTATACAGAATCGTTCCATCCCCCTTTCATGCCTCTCCAAACCCTGATGGTGCGGATGGAGCCGGCCCCGGAACAACGGGACGCGCTGCTCCGCACTGTCGAGGCGATGAACCGCGGCTCGGACTACGCCGCCAAGGTCGCTTTCCGGGAGAGGTGTGCCAACAAGAACGTCCTCCAGAAGCTCGTCTACCGGGACCTCCGGGAGAAGTTCGCCCTCTCCGCCCAGATGGCGATCCGCATCATCGCCAAATCGGTGGAAGCCTACAAGCGGGACAAGGCCGTCCAGCCCAAGTTCCGGCCTCGGGGAGCCGTTCCCTACGACCAGCGCATCCTGTCGTGGAAGGGGCCGGACACCGTCTCCCTGTTGACGCTTTCCGGGCGCATCCGGGTCCCGGTCATCTGGGGCGAGTACCAGAAGCGGGTGCTGGAGGACCGGCCCGTTCGAGGACAGGCGGACCTCATCTGGCGGGACGGGAAGTTCTATCTTGCCGTCATCGTCGAGGCTCCCGACGTTTCCCCCTACGAGCCGCAGGGAGCGCTGGGAGTCGACCTCGGCGTCGTGAACATCGCCACGGACTCCGACGGCACGACCTACTCGTCCGAGCCGGTCGACAAGGTCCGTGGGAAGGCCGACCGTCTCAAGGGCCGGCTCCAACGCGCCGGGACCCGGAGCGCGCGCCGCCACCTTCAGCGCGCGGCTCGGCGCGAGTCCAACTTCCGTCGCCAGACGAACCACTGCATTTCCAAGAGTATCGTCGCGCGGGCCGAAGACACGAAGCGAGCGGTCGCCCTCGAAGACCTCGGGGGCATCCGCGAGCGGACCACGGTTCGGCGCTCCCAGCGGCGGCGACACCTCTCTTGGAGCTTCGCCCAGCTCCGCGTCTTCGTGGAGTACAAGGCGGCGGCGAAGGGAGTTCCGGTGGTCCTCGTGGACCCTCGGAACACGTCCCGTACATGCCCTCGGTGCGGGACGATCGACCGGAAGAACCGACGGACGAGGGAGGAGTTCCGATGCGTGTCGTGCGGCCTCGCTGGGCCGGCCGACCGCATCGCCGCGACGAACATCGCGGCGAGGGCCGGAGTCGACCGGCCCATCGTAGCGGGGAGTGAGGAAGTGTGGGGACATGTTTCCGACCTCAGCTGCAAGCCACCGATCTTGATCGGTGGTCGTTGACGAGTACATGCGACCGGACCCGGACGCGGTCTGGGCGTTCGTTAGGGACCGGCTCCCCCGAATCGAGCGACAACTGCGGCGCGTCCGAGTACCGGCTCGCGAGACGCCCCTCCGGGAAATTCGCCGAGATTGAACCGACCGACGGGCGAACGATGTCCCCCGCTTCGCTGGGGGTTGGCCGGCGATGATGGACCCTACGGCCGGACCTCGACAAGCCCGCTGGGCCTGCATGGACAGCCTCATGGCGATCGTGCGGCGGGACGATGCCCAAGGGGTGCGTCTCGAGGCGGAGAAGGACTACGGCGCGCCCGGAGTGATCGTCTGGGCGGAGCGGGTCACGCAGGAACACGAGCAATCGGCCGAGGAGGAGGGTACCGCACACTTTGCAGGAACTGGTACCCGACATCTCCCTGAGAAGGGAACCGGACGCGCGGTGCTGTAGGCCGGACCTCCGTTGAGAGTCCGATCAAACGGGAGAGCGGCTCCCACGGGATGCCTCCTTCGATTCGACCGACCTACTCCGACGTGCGGGAGGTCACTCGGATCCGCCGGAGACGCCGCTCCAGGCCCGGGAGTACGTCGCGCGCGAAGACCCAGGCTTGGTCAAGGGCGAGCGTCTGATACTCGTGGAGGAGGTCGTTCCGATACTCAACGAGGTCGGTCCAAGGGATCTGCAAGTTCGCCTGCTGCGTACGCTTCGAGACCTTGCTGGCCGCCTCGCCAATGATGGCGAGATCGTAGGCGACGATCTTCTGGACTCGGCGGTCCGCTTTGAAGGCGTCTCGACCGATCTTGAGTTCACTCGCGATCGATTCCAGGTGTTCGATGATGTCGCTGATCCGCCGTGCGTCCCGGTCGGGAGGTTCGCTGCGCGGGCTCACAGCGGTACCGCCTCCGCAACCACCTGAGGCTGAACGAGCCACTCGAGCGATTCTTCGTTGACGAGGTCGACGCGCCGGCCGAGAACGGACTCGAGCTCTCTGCGAAAGCGGACGTTCGTCAGAAGATCCACCGGCCGTCGGTACTCCACGAGA
>DATKQS010000014.1 GCA_035532555.1 Thermoplasmata archaeon
TCTCGTGGGTACGGTTTGGGGCGGGGAAATCGGTCCGGGAATGGTGCACCCGTCTCACCAAGGAGCAGAAGGAACTCCTCGCCACCCTCGGAGCGAGCGAGTATCTACCTGCTACCTAAATCCGCGGGAAGGCAGGTCAGAAGGCCGCACACGCGAGCCTGGAGCGGCTTGGGCTCTCCTACATCGACCTCTATCTCATCCACTCGCCTCGGGCGAACTCTCCCCAGGATCGAATCGATTCTTGGAGAGGACTGGAGAAGCTCCAACGCGAAGGGGTTTGCAGAGCCATCGGCGTGAGCAACTACGCCGTTCGGCACCTCGAAGAGCTCGCGGCGAGCTCGAAAACGGTGCCGGCGGTGAACCAGGTCGAGTTCCATCCGTTCGTCTACGATCCGGAGCTCGCTGGCTATTGCGAGCGCCGAGGAATCCGGCTGGAAGCGTGGGCCCCGCTGACCCGCGGACTTCGATTCGGGGACCCTACGGTGTCCAGCATCGCCCAGGCGCACGGCCGCACTCCGGCGCAGATCCTGCTTCGATGGGGGGTCGAACACGGGTTCATCGTCCTCCCGAAGTCGGTGCATCGAGAGCGGATCACGGAGAACGCGCGGATCTTCGACTTCTCCCTCACCCGGGACGAAGTCACGAGGCTCGACGGGCTCCGGGGCGGCGGTGGCGTCAGTCGGATGAACCCAGCGCAGATTCCCTGATGGGCATCGCGACTCTAGCGTCCAGATGGAGGGTCGAGAGCCTTCCGGATCGCGAGTTCGGATCGCACCGCGTGCTCGAAGGCATTCCTAGACTTCGACACGGTCTCCTGAATGCAGCTTCTCTGCTTCGTCACTCCTATGGGTTGCGAGTCACGCTAACCGGGCACCGCAGCTACCGCAGAACTTCACGCCGGGCTCCGCCTCCTTCCCGCAGCTAGCGCACACGCGCTTGGAGGAGAGGGGTTTGCCACAGTTCCCACAGAACTTGCGGTCCGGAGAGTTCGGAGCTTGGCACGACGGGCACGCCAACGCGACGGGAGTGGCGCGACTCGGGGCGGCGGGGACCGGGGGCGTTCCAGCGCTCGTTCCCCTCGCGACGGTCCCTCTCCCGGCTTGGGCCCGTTCCATCGCCTGCGCCATCTGGGCCGAGATCTTGGCTTGCATTTCGGGTGGCATGTTTGCGAGCGCTCGGCGCTGCATCTCCTGAACCGCGGTTAGCTGATCCACCGCCGACAGAGCAGCAACCGGCTCGAAGGATAGCGCCTGGACGCGGAGGCCGGCCTGCGCGGCCCCCGAGCGAACGGCTGTTTCGAGAAGGGTGCCCGTCCCCGTCAGCTCTCCCAGCTCGTGGGAGGCAACGGTCTGTTCCAGGGCCGCTCCGAGGATCTTGGCGATCTCCGTCCCTCCCTCGGCGGCCGAGAGCCCGCGTGGCCGCGAGCCCACCTTCGCGAGAAACTCGGGTAGCGCGCCGATCGAGACCGTTACGCTTCCACGAACGGCAACGCTCTCCCCGGAACGGGTATGGGTCGATCGGTTCAGCGACGTTCGGATTTCCTGGGTCGATGCGAAGACCGGCGTGGCGTCGATCGCGGATCTCGCGAATCCGGCGGCCAACGGTCGGGATTCGGCGGCGGCTCGAGGAGCGCCCTCTCGCGATAGGAGGTGCTCGCCGGGTCCAAAACTATCCAGAGGTCGACCATCCGAACCGACGAGCACGGCCGACTGGTCGGTGCCGACCACCATCCGTGTCCCCGACGCAACCGCAGTCATCGGGAGCGCCGTCACGAGCGCGGAAGCGTCCTGCCCCCGGCAGGCAATGACCGGCATCAGCGCAGTGAATACTTCGCCCATGTCCCGAAACGTCCCGTCCGGAAGGTTTCCGGAGAGCCAACCCACATCGGCCATGTCGGCCTCCGCTTCCTGAAGCGCTTCACGGGCCGCCTCTACGATCTGGGTCTTCGACGCAGGGAATCCAGAGAAGCCGGGGTTCTCGTCACCCCCGACCCCGAAAAACGATCGGATGGACAGTGGACCCACGAACCCGAGGCCCCAGTGCCAGGGCATGCACTCGCATCCGCAGCCGGGGCACTTGCTCGGCCCCGCGAGCGAGCATGTACACGCGGAGCCCGGGGTCTTTTCGGCTCCGTGGTCACACGGCGCTTCGGAGAAGCAGTACCGGCACATGGTCTACCGGGTCACCCGAGCTTCGCGCCGCACTCCCCGCAAAAGCCGACCGTCGATGGGTTCTGGTGCTGACACTTCGGACAGACCCGAAACCCGAGCGGGGCTCCGCAGTTGTTGCAAAACTTTCCCGCACCCGAGGGTTTGCCGCAGACCGGACAGATCGTGGCGCGGTCGGTCGAGTCACCGTCATACTGCGATTGGGCCCTGACCGCGGTCTGCATCTGCTCGACCCGGGCCTGAGCCTTGGTAGCCTGCATCTCCGCAGCGAGCGACGGCGAGTCGGTGGTGCACAACCCCGCTTCGTTGTTCCAATCGTTGGGACAGACGTAGAGCTTGCATTTCGGGCAGATCTTGAAGTGGATCTTTGCCTCGTTGACGGCTTGAGCAAAGGCGTTGTCGTGCTCTTTGTGCCAGTCGGCGGACATGCCTCGGAACTGGCTCGCCCCTCCGGCGGCCTGACTCGCCCCTCCGAGTCCGCTTGAGAGGCTGCCGCCGGCGCTGCTCGCCGCGCTCCCGAGGGCGGAAAGACCCGAGCTGAGGAACCCGAACCGCCGGGAGGAGGCCGCGCTCTTGGAAGCGATGAAGCTAGAGTCGTATCCGCTCCCGCAGATGTCGCAGTGAAACTTCCACTGGAATCCCTTGTCGTTGCTCAAATCGTCGACGTTCTTCGGGTGGTCGAGCAGTGCCGTAGAAGTCACCCCGAGCGCGAATGGGCGGTCCACTATAAATTTCCAGCAGGCGGGTCCCCGTCAGTGCCCCTGGGCTTTCCAGTAATCCTTGAGCTTCGCCCCACACCGATCGCACTTCTTTGCGTCGAGGACCACCACTACCGCGCACGCCGGGCAGCGGTAGCGAACAACGGCATGGCACTTTTCGCAGACGTCGGTGTCGGGCCCGACGGGGCTCGCGCATTTCGGGCACGGGATTGTAAGGGGCTTCTTGCAGGAGTTGCAGACGGTCCAAGCGAGGTCGATGGGGGCGACGCAGTACGGACAGACCGGCACGAGTGGATGGGCCCGAGTGCAGAACGGGCAGACGACGGAGTCCTCGTCGACCAGCTGGCCGCAGAATCGACACGCTCTCTTGTACCCAGGCATCAGAACGGTATCTGAACGCAATACTAAAACCTCCTGCGTAGCCCCTCTGTGCCGAGTCTGGCACGCCAGTCGAACCGGTCGACCCCGGAGCTAAGCCACCCGAACCGCAGGGTCGTTTCCGCTGGATGGACCCCGTCCCATCGACCGAAATGCCTCGCGTGGGAAACCACCGGCGAACTTTCGAAAGGCCTCGAGGGGGGGCCCTAGCACTCTCGGTAGCCCAGAACCCGCCGCGGGTCAATCCGATATTCGGCTCGCAGGCCTTAATGCGGCCCGCCGCATGTATGGGTAGGTGGCCGACATGCAGAGCCATTCCTCTCCTTCAGCTGCGACGGGCGACGAGCGTCGATGGTTGCTTCCTCTGGCAGCGGTCATCTTGATCGCCTTTGTATTCGTAGTCACGATCGCGGCGTGGAGTCTATCGACTACCTCCAGCGGCTACGGCTGGATGATGGGCGGGAACTGGAGCTGGATGTGGGGAATCGGCGCGTTGATGATGGCGATACCGCTGGTATTCCTGGTTCTGCTGATCGCCTTGCTCCTCCGACCTCGGTCCCCGCAGCCCTGGGTCGTGTCGACGTCCACGCCTCCCGACCCCATCCTAGAGGTCCGGATGCGCTTCGCTCGGGGGGAGATTACGTCGGACCAGTACCGGCAGATGCTCGACGAGCTGCGCGCGACCCGCTGAGATCCAACCCCACCCCTTCGGGTCATGCCCGGCCCCGCATAGGTCTCTGCATCCATCCGGCGCGCCCGAAACCGCGATCGCTGCTCCGTCGGAACGGTCGGTGCGTGGCTCATCCGGCATCCCACACTCGCTATCCGGAAGAAGGATATCATTCCTCTATGCCTAAAAGATAAAATACGGCCAAGTCTACCGATCGCCCGAAGCGTGAGGATGGACGAGGATCGGAGACTGGACGCGATGCACGCGGAGGTCTGCAAAGTTTTTTCGAATCCCACCCGGATCTGCCTCCTCCGTCGCCTGAGGGATCGTGAGAGTTCGGTCGGAAGGCTCGCCAAGACGATGGGGATGAGCCAGCCCACGATATCCAAGCATCTGGCGCTCATGCGCGCCCGGGGGGTTCTCCGGTCGCGTCGAGAAGGGACTACGGTCTTCTACCGGGTGGAGAACCCCAAGGTCATGGAAGCGTTCGACCTGATGCGTGAGGTAATGGTCGAGCAGATCCGGGCCAACCGAAGGCTGCTCGAGCCAACTCCAAGAGGCAAGAACTCATGACGAAGGTGCTGATCACGGTGAACGATCCTCCCTACGGGACCGAACGGGCCTACAATGCCCTCCGGCTCGCAGCGAACCTGCTGAAGACCGATCCGACCGTTGAACTTCGAGTATTTCTGGTCGGCGACGCGGCTGCGTGCGCGAAAGCCGGCCAGTCCGTCCCGAAAGGCTACTACAACATCGAGACCATGGTGAAGGCGGTTGTCCTCCGCAACGGCGTGATCGGAGTCTGCGGGACCTGTATGGAGGGCCGGGGGATCAAGGACTCAGAGCTGGCCGCAGGCACCCGCCGGAGCAGTTTGGACGAGTGGACGGAGTGGACCCTGTGGGCCGATAGGACCCTGGTCTTCTGAACGTCCCACGGCGGAAGGGACGTGTCGGCGAGCATCGTGGTCCTCGGGGGCGGAGTGGGCGGCGTCGTTGCCGCCGTCGAGACGAAGAAGAACCTAGGAGACCGGGCCCGGGTCATCCTAATCGAGCGTAAGAAGAACTTCCAGTTCCCGCCCTCCTTCCCCTGGCTGGTAACGGGGTTCCGGGAGCCCTCTCAGGTTCAGCGACCGCTCGAATCGCTGCGATCGAAGGGCATCGAGGTGCGCGAGGCAGAGGTCAACGGCCTCGACGTACGGGCGAGGGTCGTCCACACCTCAGCCGGGAGTGTTCCCTTCGACCAGTTGATCATCGCGCTCGGTGCCGAGTATGACACCGAGCTCGTACCCGGGTACTCCCATTGGGCCCACCACATGTACGATCTCGATTCCGCCGTCCGAATGGGGGAGGCCGTCCGGTCGTTCTGGGGAGGCAAGATCCTCATCGGGATAGCGCGTCTTCCTTTCAAGTGCCCCGCGGCCCCTTATGAGATGGCATTCCTCCTCGACGATCTCTACCGTCGGCGCGGAATGAGAGACCGGGTCGAACTGGATCTGTTTTCCCCTGAGGGCAACCCCCTTCCCGCCGCCGGTCCCGAAAACGGAAGCCGAGTCGCGGAGATGCTCCGAGAGCGCGCAGTCTCCTATCACCCCAAGCGCAAGGTGCGGGAGATCGGCGAACGGACGGTCTGGTTCGAAGAAGGTGACTCTATCGCGTTCGATCTGCTCATCTGTATCCCGCCCCACCGTGCCCCGAAGGTAGTGGTCGAGGCGGGTCTGACGGACGGGTCGGGATGGGTTCCCGTCGACCCCCATACGCTCCGGACGAAGGAACCGGGCATCTACGCGGTGGGAGACATCACGGTCGTTCCCACCCCGCATGGGTACGTTCCTACTCTTCCCAAGGCAGGAGTATTCGCACACGGACAGGCGAAGGTCGTGGCCCACAACATTTCGGCCGAGGTTCGCGGCAGGCTCCATCCAGAGACATGGGACGGCGAGGGGGCTTGCTTTCTTGAAGTATCACGGGGGAAGAGTGCCTTCTTGAAGGGCAACTTTCTGGCCGAGCCTCATCCGGACCTCAACTTCCGGCCCCCAAGTGGTGTCTATCACATGCAGAAGATACTCTTCGAGAGGTATTGGATGCACCACTGGTTTTGATCGGCAGAGCGTATCCGGAATGCGACACAGGGACCACTCCGGATCATCCCTGTCCCGAAATCAGGGCATGCCTCGAACATCCTCGGAGACTACGCTCAAGAGATACTGAGTGCACTTTCCTCCGCAAGTCTGTCGGCTAATGCGAAGTCTGGGCGATCTATCGTATAGGCAGAAGTCCGGCCAACGACAGGCCCGCTGTCGCCCTGTCGATCGAAATGCCTAGCGTGGGAAACCCTCAGGTGGGCCCCCGAAACGCCACGGGCAGATTCCCTCATTTCCCGACGCACGGAACCGACCCTTTTCCCTCGATCTGTAGGGAGCTTGTCTAAGGCCGGGTCCGTCTCCGTGGACGTTCTCAAGCGATAATAGGCAGAGATCCGTACTGGGTGATTGAAATGGGTGACTTGGCCGGAAATCCCACGATTCCGTTGGCGGCGCGCCAGCTCGTTGATCAACAAAGACTAGGATTCGTCGCGACCATATGTAAGGATGGGAGTCCGAACCTTTCCCCTAAGGGGACGGTCTCGGTCTGGGATAATGATCATCTGGTCTTTGCCGATCTCGACTCCCCGGGAACGGTCGCCAATCTCGAGCGGGACGCGCGAGTCGAAGTCAATGTGGTCGACCCGGTTCTTCGCAAGGGATGGAGATTCAAAGGGCGGGCGGAGGTACTCCGTGGGGGCCCCCGATTTGAGCAAGGCCTTCGATTCTTCGAACGGGCGAAGTTGAGGGATGCGCCGAAACGGATCCGGTCGTTGGTCCTTGTCCGGGTCGAGAAGGCCGCCCCCCTCATTTCGCCGGCTTACTCGACCGGCCGTAGCGAGGCAGAGATTCGAACCGAATTCTGGAGCAGATACAAGCGGCTCTACGAACCCGGACCCCAGACAGGGACCAGCACGGTTCCACCGCAGGAAGGTGCGCGCTGAATCCAACCGGGGGGAATCCGATCTCTTCGAACGATTAGGTCGTGCCCACCGGTGCCAAGAGAGAATCCTTCAGCAACGCTGAGAACGGACCCGTTGATTCCCCTCAAATACTGAGTGCCGAATCCGCGTCGAATGGCATCTCGCGCGGTACTCGACTGGTTGCTTGAGGACGACCAGCCCGCGGTTCGCTATCTGGCGTTGCGAGATCTCCTCGGCAAGTCCGAGTCAGATCCCGATGTTCGGGCGGCGAAACGAGCGATAATCGAGCGCGGCTGGGCGGCCGACCTCCTCGCTGACCGGCAGCCCGGCGGCTGGTGGGTCGACCCGAAGAGCCTCTACCAGCCCAAGTACGTCTCCACCAACTGGAAGCTCCTCATTCTTTCCGACCTCGGTGTCGATCGAACGCTGCCGATGATCCGGACCTCCTCTGAGCTCTGGATGCGACGTTTCGCCACTCCGGATGGTTCGTTCGGGCCGGACGGTGGAACCAAGGGCCACCTATGCACCGCCGGCAACACAGCGCGCGCGCTGATCAAATTCGGATACGAGGACCATCCCGCGGTGCGCCGAACTCTCGATTGGCTGGTCGAGAACGCAAGTCACCTTGGAGGCTGGTCCTGTTGGGGATCTGGCCGGAACCTCGACTCTTGGGAGGGGCTCAGCGCGTTCGCAGCCTACCCCCGGGAGAAGTGGACGCCCGCCATGAAGGACCGGGTCGAGAAGGCGACAGAGTTCTTCTTGGAGCGGGAGCTTCATCGTCAGGGGGACCACTACGAACCTTGGTACCGCTTTCACTACCCCGTACACTACTACTACGATCTCTTGGTAGGACTCGATCTCCTGACGTCCCTGGGGTACTCGGACGACCGAAGGCTCCGATTCGCTCTCTCGGTCCTGAAGAAGAAACGCCGGAAGGACGGACGGTGGAACCTCGATGCCCTGCACCCGGATGTCGAAGGTGGTATGGCGGATTGGTTTCGGCAGCACCCCAAGCGGGCGCCGACACCGTTCGGACTGGAGATGCCGGCTAAGCCGAGCAAGATGATCACGCTGATCGCCCGGAGGGTGCTCGATCGAGTGGACGGGGTCACCGCGGCGCGCTGATCTCACTCCGCGCGGTTCTGTCCACACCGCAAGGCGGCTGCGCAGAACACGATTCCTCGGTATCGGCCCTTGAGAGCAGGACCGAGCTGAGACATTGGCCGGCCACTCGCGAAAACCACGCGCAAGAGGCAATGAAGGCACGTCCACCGATCAGTCAATCTTCGTTACCATGAGCGGGCGCTCTGATCGGGGAAGCCCGGGCGCACTGAGGCTTCAGCGGGTCTTCGCCTGAGTCTTGACCCAGTCCTCCCAGCCCAGGGTGGGTGCATCGATATCCATCTGCCAAAGGAGGGCATTGATCTCGCCCCGGTGCTGAAGTTCCTCCTCCACCAGATGCCAGAGCATGTCGCGAGTGATCATCGAGGTTCGGGTACTCTCGTCGCCCGGTATCCAGTGGAACGTGAACTCGCGGTCGAGGTCAGGGGAGGTCAGGGATGCGAGGAACCTATCGAGGATCCCAGCGACTTCGGTAGCGAGCACTTTGCACTCGGGGAGCGTCCAGCCCGCTCTCTTGCTTTCCGGTTCGTTGCCATCAGCGTATGCGTAAACGACCCAGCTCTTGTACACATCCAATGCGTGACCGAAAATGTCCAGAATGGACGGGAAGCTCGCTCCGCGATCCTTCTGCAACGCATCCGACGGTAATCGCGAGAAGGTCTCCAGGTACACCTGCCGGGCGTCCGCAATGTATCGAAAGAATCGTCGAAGTGTGGTGAGTTCAGGGTCAGGGGGTCCGGCATGCTCGCTCATCGAGCTCGCAGAGCAACTGGTTTCCTGCTTAGCAGTTTCGGAGGCGGCGGCTGGCCGGGCCTGCCGCAGACTGGTTTCAAGATGAAGCGTGCGCACACCTGATGGCCCGAGCATCTCACCTGGATTCGACGGTCGTCGGAGGTCACTCCTCCGAGCATTCCCCTGGCGCTTGGACGAAGAATGCTACCGGCGGCTGGAGGTCCTAGGACGCAGCGCCCGGTAGCTCCGCTCGAGGGCGTTTCCGAGGTTGCGCCACATGATCTGGAGCTCTCTCTCGAGAACGGTCTTCGGCGGGTTCGTTACGCCCAGAGAGGTCGCGCGTCGCTCACCGCGCATGGTGAACTCCGTCCGCCCATCGGGCAACTGGCGTAGGCAATGCTCTAGGTTCCATGTCCGGTAGTTACCAATAGCCGTCGCGCGCCATCGGTCCGGCGGTTGAAAGGTGACCGTCTGACGGCTCCACATCCATCCGTGGGGGGTCTCGTTCAGGTCCTCATAGAGCGCGCTACGCGAGGTCTTCTTGATGATCTGACGGGAGCCGGGGTCGCCCTGGAGTCTACGATCTGCGTTGGTGTAATCGGTGCACCACGCATAGACGAAGGGAAGCGGGGCACGGAAAACTCGCCTAATCTTGTAAATCGAAACCGAGTTGGTCATCGACCCCTGGAGCTCCCGCCGAGCTTCACTACGAATCCCCAGTCATTTAGCGTGAACGGGGGCCGTCCTTGGACCCGGAGCGAAGCGAGGAGGGCGCGTATGTGATCGCGCATCACATTCGAGAAGCGTCGAGCACACTAGTCGGTGCGGTTCGTGATGATGAACTCGTTTCCGTCAGGGTCGGCAACAACGCCTAGAACGAAGGAGGCGTGCGGGAGCTGGACAAGTCTCGCCTCGTTCGCAACCGTTCCGCCGCGACGCAGGATCTCCGCGCACGCCGCAGCCGGGTCAGGATGTCGAAACATGATGCCCGAAACGGTTCCGGGTTGTCGTCCTCCCTCATCGGATCCCTGGACATGCATCTTCAGGATGGTTGAGGTCCCCGGGAGAGCGAAGCTGGCCCGGCCTACTTTCTCGTCGAAACCGATCTCCTTCAATTCTAGAACATCTCGATAGAAGGTTCGTGCCTTTTGAACGTCGCGAATGTGAATCGTCACGGCGTGAAGCCCGGTGATCATCTCGGCCATGACACCTGAAAGGTCCCGGCGAGGTTAAAGTTTCGTTTCTCCCTCTCAAAGAAGCAGGTCGCTACTGACCTGAGATCTCAACTTCTCACACCACACATCCAGGCTAGGGATAGGGCCTCACGCGATGCTGTATCTATGACGCAGTTAATGCAGCCTGCAGACAGTCTGGGGGAAGGTCTGGGATACTTAGATAGCCCCGGTTTGCTTCTCGGATTCGGCGAGCCGAGGACACACTAGGTGAGAACGATGGCCACAGGAACACGATGGGTGACACTAGTCCCGATCCGCAATATGAACCGCGCCATCCGGTTTTACACTAAGGCTCTTGGGGGTAAGGTCGTGTACCGAGGAAGGGGCGCGATGAGGAACTTCTGGGCCGCACTCACGGTCGGTGGCAGTGATATCTGGTTGGTTACCCCGCAGAAGCGCGAGAAGAGATCCCAGGCGTACTCCGTGCTCCTCGTTAAGAATGCCAGATCAACCGTAGCCAGGCTGAAGGCCAAGGGTGTGAAGTTCCAGCGACCCGAGCGAATGAGTCGGGAATCGAAGCTGGACGGTTCGATCGCTTACGACTCCTTTGGCGTGTCCGCGTTCTTCAAAGATACCGAGGGTAATCTCTTGATGCTCTGGCAGAACTTCCCTCCCATGTGACGGAGGACTAGCCCGCGCCGGAGCGCTCGAAGTACAGGCATCCATCGTCGACAATCGGTCGACGAGCCACCCGATTCGAGGACAGATTGTCCCACCCGCGGCCGGGAACTACATTCAAAGGGCTTTGACCCCAAACTCGCAAGTCGGGCAGCTTCGGGGTCCGCAGAGGAGGTTCCGCAACCGACTGGGTCACCACCCTACCCTGGAGGCTAGGGACCTCGATTCGCCCGGTCGGACGACTTTTCATATCGAGAGGTTATAGGGACCTGATGGCGGATCCAGCTCCGTCCCCCCGTATCGACCCCTCGATCGCGCTAGGTGTAACGGACGAGTGGAAGGAGGCTCGGCTTGTTGTGGATAACGCTGACACCCAGTTGGCCGGGTTGCGGCAATACGGAATGACCTTCGTCGCAGGATTGCTCGCCGCTCAGGGGTTGATCGAGTTTCCCTTGAACTCATCGTCGCAGGCGGTACCCAACACGGTGAAGCTCGCGATTATCCTTGCCAGTTACGCCCTAATCCTAGGAATCTTCGATCTCGATCTGCGAACTCGGATGATCCAGAGAGGAGCCGCTCAGAGAGCGGTCGAGTTGGAAGGCACAAGCCCGATTGCCAGCGATGGAATGCGACTGACCGAGACAATCGGGGAGTCGTACGCGCCGTGGAAGTCTATTGCCTCCATAGATGTCCTCTACATCGTCTTCCTCTCCGCCACTACGATTCTTGGTTTCGGGGTGCTCGGCGCTAGCCTCCTCGTCTTCTCCTACAACGCGCTTGTCCTGGGGCTCGTCTTTCTTGGCTGCGCCATCCTGATAGTGGTCGCCGGCGGGGACCTCAAGGGAAAGCGAAGTCGAGGATCGCGGTTCTGGCTCAAGAGGGTTTGAACCAAGACAAGTTTCCCTCTCCTTCGGGCTCATAACGGTGGGATCGTCCGCGAGTAACTGCGGAGGCCGATTCGGATTCTATCTCGATTCTTAGTCTGCAGCCCGTAGAGCACGGAGTACGCGGGCACCGCGTGACGATGAAAAGTGAGTCGTCGGCTAACCGAGGCGGAGTCTCCCAACGCTCGATCGATGATTCGGGCCGCGAACCCATCGGCCAGAGGAAGGCCCGTGAGGTTCCCGACCGGATCCTCATAACAGGCGCTCTCCCAGTCCAATATCCCGGCGACTCCACGATCGTTGACGATGATGTGGTAGGGGAACAGATCTCCGTGATTGAGCGTTGGGGGACGCTTGAGACTCGCCTCGTCCCGGAGGAAGGATTCCCAGTACGTGCGGTCTCGTGCTCGCACTGCGGGCGAGAGAAGTGGGTGAACCCGTCTCCGGATTCTTGGATAGAGCGTCCTCCATCGAGCCGTGCGCCCTCGCTCCGCGCTCCACTCGACCCCGAGCCATCGCCCGAGGTGTCGCGGAAAGCGCTCCAATGCTTGAAGGGTTCTGAGGATGTCCGCCTGCCATTGCCGTGAGATCGCCCCGTAGAGATTGCGAGTAGGTAGGGGCCGACCCACGATCTTGGGATAGATCACCAGGCGGAGTCGGCCGTCGGCGTCCTTGCAGATGTGCTTGTACTGAGGCACAGGAACCGGAAGCCGCAGGGCTAGCTTGTTCAGGAGCCGGGCTTCAGCCTCCACCCGGCGGGAATCCTCCAGACCCCGGGGAAAGCGGACTATCCACTCGTGGTTCACCTCTAGGATGAACGATCCCCAGCCGGTATCGATCGGTCGAGCGTGATGGATGCCGAAGGAAGGCAGCAACCGGGCCAAGAGGTGGCGGTACGGTCGGGGATCTGTCGGGTTGGGCATCGCGTTGATATCCCCAGATCTCCGGGAGCTTCATGAGAGGTTCGGCGACTCGAGAGTGCGGAACCCGCCGTCGAACGGCGCGCCGCAACGCGGCGATGGAGAACACCTCACTCTCGGACTGGCTGGGAACCGGCCACCGGTTGGCCCCGCTCTGGTACGTTGATCCAGTTGATCCAGTCGATCCAATCGAAGATCGGAGGATCGACATCGAACTGCCAAAGCAAGGCATTGAGTTCGCCTCGATGCTGGAGCTCCTCCTCGACGAGGTGCCAGAGCATATCGCGGACAGAAAGCACGAGATCGCTAGGAAATCCTCCGCCCTTAGGGATTCGGAAGGTTCGGTCGAGATCCTCCTCCGTGAGTCCGTTGAGGAATCGTACCATCTCCGCACGAACCTGGTCCTCGTACAGGCGGACCTCGTCTAGGGAAGGATCCGGGCCGAGATCGATGTACGGAGCCTCCTCCTCACCCACGGACGCCTTCTGGATCCAGATCCGATTCGCATCCAGGGTGTGCTCCATGATTTTGAGCAATGTCGGATAGGACGCGCCACGCTCTCGCGTGAGCTCCTTCCGGGGCAACCTCGCGAATGTCTCCAGATAGCCGCGACGGGCCCGGGCGTTGAATGCGAACCAGTCCCGGATCGTGTCAAGCTCCCGCATAATATCGAGAGATTAGAGTCGGAGATAGCTCCATGCCGGGCCCCTTGCTCCGGACCGTCTCTCAGATTCGTGCGAGGAGTCTCGCGCGCCGACCGTAGCTTCGCCTGCCGGGGAAGGAGAAAGTTGGCGCCCTAAGGAGCCCGGCGGCGGGAGCGACTCCACGCCACTAATGCGATCGCTATGACGACCACTCCCACCACCGCACCTATTGCGACGAGTTCGAGAGTGGAGAAGTTGGAGCTATTCCCGGAAGTGGGTGGCGTGTTCGCCACCGACATGCTCCCGGTCATCGAGGGAAAGTGGATCAAGCAAACGAATTCGTAGGCGCCGAGAGTGGTCGGAGCTGTGAAGGTTGCGGAGTACTGCTGGCCCACTATCGGCCCGAGGCTCAAGTTCACGATCGGTGCATGGGCATTGAAGAATGCCCGGACCTGGGCCGGGGTGGAGGAGGACGGGATCGTGACATTCACCACTGGAGAGAGAGTGAAGGTATGGTTGAAGTTCGCAAGCTGTGTGACGGTCAGGTCGACGGTAGTTCCTGGCGACACTGTGAACGTGTTCGGCACGAAGCTGAACGAGCCGGTCGCGCTGACGTTGACAAACTCAGCGGTCGTGGGTACGGAGACCTCCGCATGGGTCACGGCCGGGAAGACACCAAATAGCACCACCGCGACAAGGGTCACGCTAAGGATGAGAGAAGTCAGCTTCCCGGACCAGCCATCCTTGGTGGATGGGGATCGGGGGCGAAGGCCCACGGAACGGGCGGTCATTACATCATCAACAAACTGTCGGTCAGCATTCATATCCCTTTGGTGATGGTCCGTGAAGATCGACACGAGCCTCGTGCGCTGCCTCCCGGAGCTCGGCGCCCCGGACTCCGGCAAGCTACTCTGTTGAAGAACTCGATCCGAGCCTCGTCGGATCGCTAAGCTCCGAGGGCCCGTGAATGGCGATGCTCGTTCCGCGTGAGGGAATCATGCCGGGAGAATAGTGTACCTTTGTCAGCAGAGAAGAGTCGCGTCTATCTGGAACAAGTCGAGAGGTGCCGTTTCACGGTTTGCTTCGCGGAGGTCCCTTCTCGGATTCACCGTCGACGGGGCCGACCGGACCCGTTCGATCGCTCTGTCGAGACCTTTCTCAACTCTGCACCGTGTCCGAGGCCGTACGCGAGGGGATAGCGATCGATCGCACCGTCCGTTATAGCTGATCGAGGATTCGCCGACCCTCTCTAGAGCGCGATCCGATGTCGCGGAGGAACTGCCCACCTCGTCAACTTCATTCTCCGGCTTCTCCTGGGGTGCTCAATGGAGCAGGGAAGGCTCTGGCTTGGCTCGATCGTCATCGACTGCACCGACGTCCCTCGCATGATCGCGTTCTGGACGGAAGCACTCCACTACATCCCACGCGATCCCCCCGGGCCCGATGGGGTCGTCCTCAAGGATCCCGAGGGCCGGGGTCCGAACCTGTCACTGTACCTCACCCGGGAAGGGCCACTCCGAGATTATCGCCTTCATCTAGACCTCTATTCCTCGCATCCGCAGGAGGAGACCCAACGACTTCTCGGGCTCGGGGCGACGCTCGAACGATCGATGGCGCCAGGGCAAGACTTCGTAACGTTGGCCGACCCGGATGGCAATTTGTTCGATGTGATCGACAAGCGGGGCTGGTCGTACGGGCAACGCGTTTAGCCAGGATTCCTCGCCTCGGGGTTCCCGACGAACGCGGACCGGTACTGGGCTGCCACCGTTCAGCGCGCGGGCGAGCCGCCCGCCTGTCTCTTCTTCAGAGAACGGCGATAGTCCGCCTCCAGCGCACGACCGAATCCTCGCCACATTTGGAGCAGCTCGCGCTCGAGCACCGCCTTCGAGGGTTGACTCCGCTGCCTCAGCCCGGGACGACGCCGCATCGTCAAGGTGAGCCGGGTGCGATTCCGATCGAGTTCCGCGAGACGGTAGCCGATCCGCGCCGTTCGGACGTTCCCGATGGAATCGGCTCTCCAGCCGTGGGGTGGGTCGAGTGTGACGAGGGTGCGTCGCCAGCGCCACCCGTCGGGCTCCCACCAGAGATCCTCGTAGACGACCTTGTGCTTCGAGCGCTCGAGGATGCGCCGATCGTACGTCTCTCCCGTGAAGGTGCCGTCGTCCGGCTGGTAGTCCGTACACCAACGATAGACGAACGTCCTCGGCGCTCGGAACTCGACATGGATTCTGTACTGGGGCGGGGGCCATCGTTCCATACGCGTCCGCGCAGTCGCGAGGGTGTTCAATTGACTTCCGGAAGCACGAAGGCTGACCCTCGATCGGGGAACGAGCTCCACCCGATCCGCCGGGAGAACCTCGGCCGAGAGGCTTTCCGGACCGCCCTTTTATAGCAGCTCCTATGTCCCGCAGTTCATGGCGGGACTTCCTCCCGTGCACTCCCCCCAAGGTCGATCTTCCCGGCCAGCACAAGAGATCTTCGGCATCGTCGTGCTAGTGACCCTCCTGACCATCGCAACGCCCCTCTCAGTGGCGGCAGCTGCCACGAACGCGGCGGCACCGACCGATCGAACTCATCTTGCCACGGAGAGCACACTCACTATGGGGAGCCCAGGCGGGAGCGCGTACGTCGCGTACACCCTTGATACCCTCAACAACGTGCTCTACCCTCAAAACTCCCAGCTGAACTCCTGCAACGGGCAACGCGCGGCGCCCTATGTCATCCATGAACCGGACGGCCCGCTGGGGGTTCTCGCCCTTCCCGGAACCGGCGAACTGTTCGTCAGCTGCTCGAGCAACAACGTGCTGGTGGTGAACTCCACGACCGGCGGGATCCTCGCCGACATCCCCGTAGGTCTGTATCCGGTGGCCCTGACCCAGAGCAATCAGATCTGGGTGGCGAACTTCTACTCCGACAATCTCAGTGTGATCTCTCCGGCCACGAATCGGGTCGTGGCATCCGTGCCGCTGCCAACGGGGGCCCGGCCGACGGGGGTCGCGAAGAACTTCGGGAACGGGAACATCTACGTCACCGAATCCGGACTCTCGACCGTGGCCGTGCTCTCCGACGTGACCGACCGCGAGATCGCCGCCATCCCCGTGGGATCGCAACCCTACGGCATCGCCTACAACGGTCTGAACGGACTGATCTACGTCGCCAATCGAGGTTCGGACTCGGTGAGCATCATCTCCAGCCTCACGAATGCCGTGGTCGCCATCGTAGCCGTCGGCATCCACCCCATCGCGCTGGCCGTGGATACGGACACCGGCAACGTCTTCGTCGCGAACGATGGCTCGGACAATGTGAGTGTCATTTCGGTCTCGACCAACTCCGTCGTCGCCAATCCTGCCGTCGACATCGATCCGGAAAGCTTGGCCTATAGCGCGCAGAGCCACCAAGTCTACGTAGCGAACAACGCATCGTACACGGTGTCGGTCATCAACGCCACGACCTACGCCATCGTGGCCGACATTCCCGTGGGCGTCCATCCCATTGCCGTGAGCGCCCAACCAGACGGGATTTACGTGGCGAACCAGGGCTCGTTCAACATCAGCGTGATTTCTCCGTCCACCAATCAGGTCGCACGAACTCTTCGCGTGGGAGCATCCCCCCGCGGCCTCGCCTACGATCCCGCGACGAACAAGCTGTTCGTCCCCATTGGAGGCAGTCCCGGAGTGGATGTCATCGATCCGAGCGCGAACCAGGTTCTTACGACCCTCCAGAGCGGGAACGAGCCGGCCTTCGCGGTGTACGATCCGGCGACCCAGCTCATCTATGTGGACAACCATCTCGGGGACAACATCAGTGCGATCAACGGAACCACCGATGCGGTCGTCGGCACGATCGCGACCGGGGACGGGCCCACGAGCATGGCGATCGACCCGGCGACGGGATACATGTACGTAGGGATCGGGCACGCCGGTTTCGTCGAGACGATCGATCTGGCCACCCGGACCATAGTCGCCAATATCACCGTGGGCAAGACTCCGTATGGCCTCGCGTACGTTCCCCAGGGTCCGGGAGAGATCTACGTTACGAACTACGGGTCCAGCAGCGTCAGCGTGATCGACACCGCGACGAACACGGTCACCGCGACCCTCCCCGTCCCGGCTGGGCCCACGCTCATGGCGTACGACGGTTCCGATGGCACTCTCTACGTTTCCTCCTTCCTGACCAATGTCGTGTTCGGGATCAACGTCAGCACGAACGAGATCACCGGAACGATCCCCGTTGGGGGCGAGCCGGAGGGGATCCTCGCGAATGGCCCCTCGGGCCTGATGTACGTCGCCGACTATGGATCCGGGAACCTCTCGGTGATCTCCGTGCCTCTCCAGCGCACGGTGGGCTCGATTGCGGTGGGTGCGGAGCCGATCGCTGCCGGCCAGCTTCCGAATGGGTTTGTCTATGTTACCAACACCGGCAGCAGCTCAATCTCGATCCTGTCGAACATCACTCTGAGCGCAGTAACGGTGCAGCCTTCGAGCGTATCGGTGAACATCAACTCGAGCCTCGCGCTGACCAGCTCGATCAGTTGTACGGGGGGCGCGTGCCCCACGAGCACTGCCTTCACCTGGAATGTCAGCTCCTCGCTCGGGCAACTTACCAATAGTTCGGGCAGCGCGACCACGTTCGTCGCCGGAAGCGCTACGGGATCTCTCACGGTTACTGTGACGGCAGAACTCGGGGGCGCGGTCGTACAAACGTCGGTCCCGGTCACCATCACGTCGAGCTCCTCGAGTTCGGGAAGTACTTTCCTTGGCCTGCCTACCACGGCGGGGTACGTGCTGCTGGGTGGGATTGTGGTGATCGTGATCGCGATCTTGGCCGCCGCATTCCTCCTTCGCGCTCAGCGCCCGGCGAACCCTCCGCCCGGCGCGAAATGAGCGACACGGAGAGGGGCTAGGGCGGACCCCGGGGCCTCACACACCCAACCGGGCACGCCCGGGTCTGGGAGATCGCTTGTCGACGAGCGCGAGCTCGCGAATCCTCATGTACGACCATGGTCCGGATCGGCTCGGTGTCCAGCTCCGCACGATGAGCCGCTTACGGAACATCGGGGCATCGAGAGTGATCGTATGGTACTCGCCTTGTTCGCCTGCCGGGTCGACCCCGGCCGAGCGCGACAGGCCCCGGAGGTCGCGCAGCGCTTCCGGGTCGAGCCTCCGGCCCAGCCACTCCGGTCCCAGCTTCGAATCGTCCACACACGAGACGATCGTCTCGAAACGAGATCGGATGAGGGCCCGCAGGATCCCGGTTCGTGATCGCTGCCAGAGCGGCGCAAAAATCTCGAGATCGAAGGGCCGAGCGAGCTCGGCGATCCAGTTCGGCGCACCACCCACTTGGTCGATGTCGCCGGTGACCAGGGTTTCAATCCCCTCGGCCTGGAGTTGCCCAAGTGCTCGCGCGTAGGAAGCTCGGAATGGCTTGCGGATCACGATGGTCCGATGCGGTAGAGCGAGGGCCCGAGCTTGAAGTTTCATGACCTCGAGGGGATGCGCGCGGAACCGAGCTCGAGGCGGCGCGAATGTTACGAGGCGGTCGATGCGGTACCTCGCGCGGTGTGCGGCGAGGTGCAGGGCGAGCGCCGAGTCTTTGCCACCGGTCCACAGGACGGCTGCAGCGCGCCTCGCGACCGGCTCCTGACCCCTCACAGGTCCTGGACGAGGGAACGTGTCTCATAACCGCGGCGGGCCCGGGAAGCTCGGACCGGGCCGTCAGAGAATCTTCCGATTGGACCATCTATAGGTCGTCGTCGACGAGGATGACCGCGAAGCCATCGCAGTCCTTACTGCCGCCGGTCTGGATGGCGGTGGCGCTCACTCGAGGCTCCGCGGCGATGAGATCGTTCATGCGTCGCACGCCGAGCACGTTGGGGTCCGAGGAGTTCGAATCCCGGACGGCTCCGTTGCGCACGACATTGTCGACAACGATCACGCTGCCGCGATGCGAGAGCTTCAGCGCCCATTCGAAGTAGCCGGGATTGTTTGGCTTGTCGGCATCGATGAACGTCAGGTCGAACGGCCCGAGCTTCTCCTCGGCCAGCACCGGGAGCGTATCGAGCGCCTTTCCCGGACGGACGCTCACGATGTGATCCAGGCCCGCTCGCCCGATGTTGGTCCGCGCGACCTCGGCGTGGAGCGGGTTCGCTTCCAGAGTGATCAGATGCCCGTCCGCCGGTAGCGCGCGTCCCATCCAGATCGTGCTGTACCCACCGAGCGTCCCGATCTCGAGGATCGAGCGTGCCCTCAGCGCGCGTGCCAGGATCTGGAGCAGCTTCCCCTGATTCGGTGAGACATGGATGGGGGGCAACCCGGCCATGCGGCTGTCGATGAGCGCCTGCTCAAGTACGGAATCCGATGCGACGAGGAGGTTCGAGATGTAATCGTCGACCTCGGCCCACTGATCGGTGGCCATGGTAGCCTCGATCGGGAGCAAGCCCGCTCATCACGAAGCCGGAACCCGGGCCCGATGCGAGGATCCACGGGTACGGCCCCGGCCGCTGGGTCTATAACCCCCCACGGATACGCCCGTCCGATGGCGACCGGTCAGACCACCATGGTTGGGGGCCCCGTTGAGTACAAGCGCAAGTACACGCTCTGGATTCTGGTCGTCCTGATCATCCTCTGCTGGCCGATTGCGATCATTTACTACTTCACGCGCGAGAAGGTCCCGGTGCAGGAGTTCCAAGCGTATGCGACCGCTCCGCCGCCGGTGGCTCCGCTCCCGGTGACGGCCGGTGGCGAGCGCTTCTGCCCGGCGTGCGGGGCCTCGAACTCGAAGCAGGCCGGCTTCTGCCGATCCTGCGGCAAGCCCCTCCCGGCGGTCCCTCCCTAAAGGGCGGGTCCCCTAGGGCCCGTCTCGGTCGGGGCTCCGGGGCGAGATGACTGGCGTTAGCCCCCGATGGAACGGGTAGAACTCTTCAGAGCGATTCCGAACGGCCTTCCACGGTCGTGTCGGGGAGCGCGAAGGGGTATGTGGCGGCCCCACCCCACTTGGGTGGGGCCGCGGAAAGGTTGATCGCCTAACGGCGACTCTTCTTTCCTTTCCTCGCGGTCTTCTTTCCCTTCTTCGCGCCCTTCTTCCCGGCCTTCGCCTTCGGCATACTCAATCCCTATCCACGAGCTCGCTCTTTATGTCTTGGTTCGCACAACTTCACGAGTCGGTTGCAATCTTCGATGTGATTCGGGAGCAGAACGACGGCTTGCGTCGGGCTCGCGACTCGGTCGAAACGATCGCACGATGGCAACGAAGATAGTGGTTCGTTCCGAGGATGACCGGTGCATGCTAGGATTGTCGCACCGGCGCGCGAGGCGACGGGCCGGACCGAATGCCCACCCTGGTAACGCGACCTAGCGCTTCTCTTCCTTGGGGACGATCTCCACGAGGGGCTTTCCACCGTACTTCGGTTTCCCACACTTCGGACAGGCGACCCAATCGTCTGCGAGGGAATCTCCGCAGTACTCGCACTTGTCGGTCATCGAAGCGAGAGAGCTTGCCACCCGCTTAAACTCGCGCTCGTGCTGTGAACTGTCCGTTGCCCGGCAGCTACGCTAAGGGAGTCTATCTCCTGCCGCCGGCGCGAACCGCACCGCGCGACAGGACCCGAATCTGCGTTGGCCCGCTTACGCGGGGGCGTTCGGGACCTTGGTAAGTTTGCCCGAGCGTCCGAGGGAGATCTGGGGCTTGCCCTTGTAGTCCTTGACCCATCCATCGGTGATCATCACGTGGTCGCCTTCCTGGACCATGTCGACCTCGCCGGCCCACAGCGTGAAGACGATCTCGCCGCTCTGGTCCTTGAGGTTCGCGTTGCGCACCTTGCGCGTGCTTCCGTCGTTGCTGGGAATCTCGCGAGTGGCTTCCAAGGACTTGACGGTCGCGTGGACCGTGGCCGTCTGATTGGCCTTCAGCTGGGAGATCGGCGTGGCGGGCTTGCTGTCTGTCATCGGTTCAGCATGACCAGTGGTGTAGAAGAGCCTTCCCGTTCCGGCTGAGCGGGCCAAGTTCTCGGAAAATGGGTCTCCCATCGGGTCGCAACCGAATCCGCCGGACCGTGGGCACGCGGCTCACCGCGCTCGGGAATCCGCTCGAAACCCGGTCCTCTCGAACTCCAGAGTGCGCTCGCTAGAGGTCTAAGTATCGCGTGGCATGCAGGCCCCATGCGAGCGGTACGCGCCAGCCCCCACTTCCGTATCGAGAAGCTCGGACCGGGAATCTACGCCGCGATCGCCCGTACGAAGGGCTACGGGCTCTGCAACGCCGGGATTGTAGACCTCGGAGGTCGCACCGTCGTATTCGATTCGATGCTGACCCCGATGGCCGGCGCCGATTTGGCTCGTGCCGCCGAGCGATGCACGGGACGGAAACCCGATTGGGTCGTCAACAGTCACTGGCACGGTGACCACATCTGGGGAAACTCCGCGTTCGACGGCGGACGTGTGGTCTCCTCCCGGAAGGTTCGGGAAGTGGTGCTCCGCAAAAGCCGGGACCAATTCGCTGAATGTCGCCGCGAGTTCCCCAAGGAGCTGAAGTCGATGGATGGATCGAAGTCAACCATCGCTCCGGCCGATCGTCCCCGCGTACGCGCGTGGTTCCACGGAGTCCTTGAATCGCCCAATCCCCCGCGGATCGTTCCCCCGGAGGTTACGTTCGACGAGGAGCTCGTCCTCGAAGGATCTCGTCGCTCCCTGCACCTGATCACGTACGGGGGAGGCCATTCCCCGAGCGATGTCTTCGGATATCTGCCGGACGAGCGAATCCTCTTCGCGGGGGATCTCGCCATGGTCGGCCTCCATCCATCGATCGGCGACGGCTGGCCCGATAGCTGGATGCGAATCCTACGCCGGATGCAGGGGCTCCGCCCCCAGCAGGTGCTCCCCGGACACGGCCCGATGGGCCCGGGAAGCACGCTTCGGGTTGTGTCGCGTTACCTTGCTGATCTCGATGGAATGGCCGTTCGGGCGGTCCGACGGGGCCTTTCAATGGAGGAGGCGAGCCAAATCCGCATCCCCGAGCGGTACCGGGACTGGCGCTTTGCGTTCATGTTCCCGGAGAATGTCGCTCGTGCGTACCAGCTCGAGTTGGCCTATCCGAAGCCGCCCCCTGGACGATGAGTGGCCGAGGAACCAGATCCGGTCGGCCTACGCGCGGATGTCGAGTTGATCGGCGGTCTGCAGCTGATCGACCCGCGTGTCGACCTTCGGGACGCTGAACCGTGGGCCAAGCCTATTGCAGGGAACCTCCACTAGACTAAGGTCCCTCCCGCGTCAGCTTCGGGATCCCGGCTTTGTTGAGAACGCGGCGCGGATGATCCGCGTCAGCAGTTCCGTGGTGGGGTAGTCCGGAGCGTCGTCCTGACGGACCCACGCGAATTCGGTGTGCTCTGCGGGATTCAGCCTCGGCCGCGCACGGGTCTGGGGCCTGCAGAGGAAGTCGATTTCAATGGTCGGGACCGACCGACCTCGCCCGACGGGATAGTCAAACAGCGCCGAATGGAATGGAGCGCCCAGTCGAATGGACAATCCGGTTTCCTCGATGACCTCCCGCCGAAGCGCTTCCGAGATGGATTCTCCCTGCTCGACATGGCCCCCGGGGATGTCCCACGTGCCGGGAAAGGCTCTCAGATCCTTGCGTCGCCGAATGAGGAGGAGTTCCGGGCCACGAAAGATGGCGGCTCCGACGCACACCTCTGCACGGAGGTTCCGGGCCATCGACGATGCGAGCAGCAATTGGACGTAAGCGTTTGCTCACGCGCTCGAGCCTGGTCCGTTCGGAGGTCGGGGTGCGAACCCTGCGCCAGATCCTGAATCAGGGCACCGTCGAACCTGGGCGGATCCTCGGACGATGTCGCCCCCGCCCGAGTGGGACACGCCCTTCTCGCCGCGGAGGGATCTCCTCTGGCCAGAATCGGGATCGGCCCTTGGAATCTAGGAGAGGAGATACCCGCCGTCCACCACGAGCGTCACACCCGTGACGTAGCTCGCCGCTCGGCTCGCCAAGAACAGGGCGGCGCAGGCGATGTCGTCCGGCTCGCCCATCCGTCGGAGCGGAGTTCGGGCTGTGAACGCCTCGAGCATCTTGGTCATATCGGAGGCGCTCGCACCGGCGCCCATCGCCGCGACTCCCGGCGTTGCAATCGCTCCCGGCGCGATCGCGTTGACGCGGATGCCGAGCGGCGAGAGTTCGAGCGCGAGGGATCGCGTCAGCATCCTCAACCCGCCCTTCGACGCATCGTAGGCTGCGAGCTGATCCGTTGGATGGAGCGAGTCGATGGAAGCGATGTTGACGACGCTGCCCCCTGTTCCCTGGCTCTTCATCTGACGAGCGGCCGCTTGCGTCAGGAAAAACGGACCTCGTAGGTTCACTTCCAGCACGCGGTTCCAGAGATCGGGAGTGGTGGTCATCGCCGGAGCGAGTGGGAAGATGCCGGCGTTGTTGACCAGGATATCGAGTCGACCTCGCTCCGCCACGGTAGTCTGGACCAGCCGTTCGGCTTGGGCAACATCACGGACGTCCGTCCGCACGAAGAGTGGCTTCCCCTCGCCCGAGCGGGCGAGATCGCGTACGACCTCGTTGCCCTTACTCTCGTCGACATCGGCGAGGACGACCGTGGCCCCCTGTTCGGCGAACCGTCGCGCGATGCCCTCGCCGATCCCCATCGCCCCACCGGTAACGATCGCCACGCTGCCCTTGAAGTCAAACAGTTCCCCCCAGGTCTTCATGAACGCACCGACACGCGGATAGCCGGAGGCGAATATATGGGTAAGGTCAACTCGAATCTACCCGCGGTCGAGGCACCGGAGCCGATAGGGCACGCGTCGAAGATCCTTCGGCCATCCGGCCGCCGGACCTCCGATCCGGTCCAGGAACTAGTCGCGACGCGAAACCCGGAACAGCCAATAGTCGATACCCAACCAACCGAGAATCGTAGCCAGCACCACGACGACGATTGCTGTGGCCACGACCACCGGAGAGTTGGTAAGAATCAGCATGGTCCCTCCGTTCGGGCATCCGTTTCTGTAGAACCGCCCATTTGGGCTTCCGGCTCCGCGACGGCCCTTTCAGGACAACGAAATCGCGACACTTTCTCCCCACACCACCAACTTCTAGGTCACCGTAACGGTACCACTCATGAAACCGGGCGCCTGCATCGAGGTGGGATCACACGGCGCCATGCACATCCACGTGTACGAGCCGACGCTCGCAAAGGACACGAAGAAGATCACCTGGGCTCCGCTACTTCCGGGCGTGACGTTCGTCGCCGCGGGGACCGGCACGTTGACGTTCAGAATCGGGATGGTGAACGTGTGGGCGATCTGATCTTCGGGGAGCGAGTGGGAACAGGGTCCCAGGCCCGCCGGCGAGGAGCTCACGTAGATGCAGTCGCCGACAACCCCGCTCGCGGTCGCGTACTGAGGAGGCGGTGGGTTTACGCCACTGTCATAGTTCACGATGACGAATTCGAGGAGGGCACCGGCCGTAACCGAGAGATTCGCCGGCGCGAACTGGTCCATGGATCCGTTGTTGGCCGTATTGAACGGGTTGTTGATGGTGAGGATCACCGGGATCGCCGAGGGATTCCCGCTGGTGCCGGGCGCGCCCCATTGGTTCCCGAGCTCATAGGCGAGGGCCCCGCTGGAGATGAACAGGGCGATGACCACGGCAACGACTGCTCGCAACGGAAATCGCTTCGGTTTCGTGGCTATGCCGGTCTCGGTGGAGCCTTCAATATTCGTGGCCATGGTCTCTCCTTCGATTCCTAACGCGCACGCGTCAACAAGGAGTCTCGAAAGCGGGTTCTTATAGCCGGGGTCAATCCGAGTTGACGAACTCGTAAGTCGGGTAGCACCCGGGAATACGTCGCCGGGTTCCGGACGTTTCTCCACTCCTCGGGAGATTGGGGGCAGGCGAGGGCATCTTCTTCTCCGGGATGCATCTTCCTCGCCCGCACGGGCTTCCGACAACCGACGAGCCCGTCCCGGCGCAACCTGCAACCCCTCCGGGAGGCCCCGGCCCAAGAGCCGGAGGTCGATGCGCTCTGTATGGTTCCCTCACGAGAAGTGGGCCCAGTCGGGTCTAAGATGATAAGCTATTAGAACCCAGCCAACAATGACCCTTCCATGGCCCCTGATCGCACCCCACGCCTCGAGCCCTTCCTGGCGGAAGGCGAGGACCGCCGCCGCTGGCATCGAAACGTCGCCCAGGGTAGTCGAGCCACTGCGGACGTCTACGCCCGGAGGCTCGCGGCCTTCTGTCGGGCGATGAAGACCAGCCCTGAGGCTTTGGCGAAGTTGGGCGACAAGGCGCTCCGCGACGTGGTCCTCGACTTCGTCGAGGCTGAGTCGAAGGCGAAGCATGCCGGCTCCTACATCCACAGCACCGTAAAGGCCGTCAATTCGTGGCGAAAGCACGCGGGCCGCCCGTCGGTGCGCGGGGTCAACGTACGCGGACGTGACTCCACCCCGACGCTCGTGGATGAGGTCGCCCCTACGCCGGAGCAAGTCCGGGCGGTCCTCGCCCGCGCCCCTGTGAGAAACCGCGTCATCTGCGCCTTGATGGCTTACAGCGGGGTCCGGCCGGAGGTCGTCGGGGACTACCTCGGCGAAGATGGGTTGACGCTCGGGGACCTCCCGGAGCTCGAGCTTACCGGAGATCGACCCCGATTCAAAAAGACCCCCGCACTGGTCATCGTACGGGAAGGGATCTCGAAGGCACGCCACACCTACGTGACCTTCGCTCCGTCCGTGACGTGCCGAGCTATCGAGGATTATCTTCGATACCGATTGGCTCGAGGCGAGAAGCTGACTCGCGCGACCGACCTGGTGAGCCCGGGACGAGGCGCGAACCGCTTCCTGCGCGCGATCAACGTAGGCGACGGAGTCCGGGCCGCGTTTCGAGCCCTCGGGATGCAGGACCGTCCCTACGTGCTCCGCGTCTACTTCGAGACCCGCCTGGGAGTCGCCGAAGGCCAAGCGAAGGTCGTACATCGGTTCGTCGTCCACTGGGGCGGGCACAAAGGTGACATCACTGCCCGCTACTCGCTCAACAAGAACCGACTTCCCGGGGACCTCATCGAGGAAATGCGGGAGGCGTTCCGACGATGCGAGCCCACACTGACCGGAGATGCACCATCCGAGGGCGATGTGCGACGCGAGGTTTCCCGGACCCTCCTCGGGGCGCTCGGATATTCTGACAAGGAGCTCGAGGCGGTTGACCTCGCGAACCTCGCGCAGGTCCGGGAGCTCACCCTGAAGCGGGTTTCGCCCCCGGCCAAGAAACAGGCTCTCGTGAGCGTGGAGGAGCTGCCTGGCTACCTCGACGCGGGCTGGACCTTCGTGGGAAACGTCGGACAGGATCGGGTCCTCCTCAGTCCCCCCGCAGGAGCAGGAGGACCCACGAGTCCGCCTTCGCCGCCAGGA